>DASRVI010000031.1:0-2673 GCA_035655135.1 Acidobacteriota bacterium
CTGAAAGCCCTGCTGCATCAGCCCCTATAATAAGGAAGTCAGACATGTGACCCTCCAATTTTTTCTATTTAACTTAAATCGTGTGAATTCTTGGTATAAATATCTCTTTTTTTATTATCATTTTCTTTTCAATAATATTCAAGATATTTTCAAAAGTCTTAACATGATGTAAGGAAATGTCTGATTTAAGTAGAGGGTTTATAGAAAAACAGAAATTTTTTGCTTTCTAAACAAAATAACAATTTAGGGTTGACAAAGATCACCAGAAGATTTATATTAAATATAGTCTATAAATTCTATAGAATTTATATAATATAGAAAGGGTAAAAATGCCGCCAAAAAACAAACCAAAAAAAACTATTGACTGCTTAGGGCTTTTCTGTCCAGAGCCTTTGTTTCAAACCCGAGAAAATATAGACCGTATTGAAGTAGGGGAAATCCTGGAAGTTCTGGCGGATGACCCTGCTGCAGAGGAAGATATAAAGAGATTTGTTAAAAGAACAGGGCATCAAATCACTAATTTTGAGAAAAAAGATGATTCAATGAGGTTCTTGATAAAAAAGACAAAATAGGAGATGAAAATGAAAAAAAATTCCATTCTTTATGTTCAAACCAGTGATGATCCAGAAAGGCAGTACTCTCCTCTGGTGTTAGCCCAAACCGCAAAGGCCATGGATATCCATGCAAAGGTTTATTACTTAGGTCAAGGTCTGAGAATTTTAATGCCCGGAGCCGCCAAAAAAATTAAAGCAGGATCCTTCCCTGCCTTATCTGAAGTGATAAAAAAAACACTGGATATGGGGATTGAAATCTATGTATGTGAAGCTTCCAAACAAATGCTGGGACTGGATAAGGTCAGCCTTATCCCCGGTTTAAAAATTGTGGGAGCCGGCACATTAAACGACCTGGCTTTAGAAGCAGGAGCCACTATGTGGTTCTAATTAGAGGATATGAATCAATGAGTGTTTATCTTGACTATCAGTCTTCAAAACCTGTGGACCCCAGAGTGGTCAAAGCCATGGATCCTTATTTCCATGAAATATACGGGAATCCATCCTCTCTTCATTCTATAGGAGATAAGGCCACCGATGCCTTAGAAAAAAGTCGTTCTCAAATCTCTGGCTTTATTCACGCTGAACCAGAGGAAATCATCTTCACCTCAGGAGCCACTGAATCTAATAATTTAGCTCTTATTGGTTACGCCTTAAAAAACAAAAGCAAAGGAAAGCATGTCATCATCTCAGAAATAGAGCACATATCCTTACATAACATAGCCAAATTTTTAACGAAATCCGGATTCAGCGTATCCAAAGTTCCGGTTGATCATTATGGAGGAATTCATGTTGATAAAATCAAAGAGCGCATAACAGATGATACCTTCCTCATTTCCATTGGTTATGCCAGTAATGAAGTGGGCACTATTCAGCCCATTAAAGAAATTGGCAGTCTGTGCAGAGAAAAAGGAATCGTGTTTCATACAGATGCCGTGGCCGCTGAAGGACTCATTCCTCTTAATGTCCGAACCGATTCAATAGATTTGATGACTCTTTCCTCTAATGATATCTACGGACCCAAAGGAGTGGGAGCTCTTTATGTGAAAAAGGGAATTAAACTCACCCCCCAAATCATTGGCGGAGGACAGGAAAACGGACTCCGCTCTGGCACAGAAAATCTAGCTGCTATTGCAGGTATGTCCCGAGCCGTAGAGATAATTATTAAGGAACGAGAAAAAGAAGTTAAAAAACTGCAGTCTTATAGAGACAGGCTGATCAGAGAGATTCTGAAAAAAATACCCAGGTGTTATTTAAACGGTCATCCTGAAAAGAGACTGGCCAACAATGCTCATTTTCGTTTTGATGGCATAGAAGGGGAATCCCTGCTTTTATCACTGAATGATAGAGAGATTGCAGTTTCAACAGGTTCCGCCTGTTCATCAAAGACATTAGAGCCTTCCCACACCTTGATCGCTATGGGACTGCTTCATGAAGAGGCACATGGATCGCTGGAGCTGACATTGGGACGATTCACTAAAGAGAGCGACATCGACTCTCTCATAAAGGCTCTGCCTGAAGTGGTGGAAAGATTAAGAAAACTGTCCCCCCTGTATTAACCTGGATTAAAGGCATAGGAGAATAAAAATGAAATCAACATCTTATTCTGATAAAGTTTTAGATCATTTCCGAAATCCCAGAAATGTGGGCACTTTAAAAGGAAAAGACATTGCCAAAGGCAGTGTGGGAAATCCCGTTTGCGGAGACCTCATGGAATTTTCATTAAAAGTCAAAAACAACAAAATTGAAGACATAAAATTCAAAACATTCGGATGCGGTTCAGCTGTAGCTACAGCTTCCATGATCACAGAGCTGGCCAAAGGAAAAACTCTGGATGAAGCTCTTAAAATAACCCGTAAAGACGTCGCAGATGAACTGGATGGTCTTCCTCCGGTAAAAATGCACTGTTCTAACCTGGCTGCTGATGCTTTGAAACAAGCCATAAAAAATTATAAAGAAAAGCAAAAATCAGAGAAAAAAGCGCAAAAAGAAACCATAGAAACATCCCCCACACAAATTGAAGGTGAGAAAGACTTCTTAGGGAAAGGTGTTTATCATAGAGTTAAAGATCCAATCCTATTAAAGGATCAAAGAATTCTGATCCAGGATAGAGGAAAAAAAT
>DASRVI010000032.1:0-5101 GCA_035655135.1 Acidobacteriota bacterium
AATGCATACATATTTTACCTTACAGGCAAGCTGATCTTACGGCATCTGCTTCGTTGTAGGGCATTCGCGGTGAAGGACCACAGCGTAATGTCATCACGAGGAGCGGAGCGACGTGGTGATCTGACGACCATTTAATTATAAAGAGGTCATTGTGAAGCTTCGGAGAAGCTGCGGCAATCTCAATGTCATGGGTATTACTTTGGGATTGCTCGTTTCACTCGCAACAACATTTGAGTTATGAAAAAGGTCATTGGATTGCTTCATCACTTCGTTCTTCTCAATGACGCAGCAAGGTTGGCTCGTGAACAAACTAGGTTTCACCTGGTTTATTAAGAAATCGTCTATAAATCAGTTATGAGGTGAAGGGCAAGGGATGAGGAATCCCCTGCCCTTCCCCTTATCTGTCAAATAAACTCTACCACAATTTTAGAAATGCTTCCTTTGTTAAGCAGGATTTGACAAAAATAAACATAAGTAATAGATTTGGCTTTCAAGGTTAAAAGGTTGTTAAAATGAAAGAGGATAAAAAGCATATATTTAGAGAAATAAGATTTCACCCCGCTCAGTTTTTAGCCATAAGTTTTATAATTACCATATTTGTTGGAACCATTTTATTGTCTATGCCCTTCAGCACCACATCCGGGCACATTTCATTTACGGATGCTTTGTTCACCTCCACATCAGCGGTCTGTGTAACGGGACTTATTGTGCAGGATACCGGAACTTATTTTTCCCCTGTGGGTCAGGTTATCATCATGTTGCTTTTTCAAATCGGGGGTTTGGGTATCATGACCTTTTCTACCCTAGTTCTTCTGGTTGCCGGAAAGAGTATTGCCATAAAAGACAGCATCTCTTTAAAAGAAGATTTTCTTCAGGCCAATTCCATAAGAGTTCGATCTTTGATTAAAAATGTTTTTCTATACACCCTGTGCCTGGAGTCATTGGGGACATTATTTTTTTATTTAAACTTCAATCATAAGTTCTCTACCGGGAAAGCATTGTTTCATTCTGTTTTTCACTCCATTTCTGCATTTTGTAATGCGGGGTTTTGTCTTTATAAAGACAGCTTTGAGTCATTTAAAGGAGATATCTGGATCAACATGAACCTCATTGCCCTGATTATATTAGGAGGGCTTGGTTTTGTGGTGCTGAGAGAGACTGTCAGTTTTTTTCCCAATACCCTAAAAAAACGAAAGATCAGGTTTTCTTTACATACAAGATTGGTTGTTAAGGTAACCTTGTTTCTTATAATCTTTTCTTCTGTCTTGTTTTTTATCTTGGAGTATCATCATTCTTTGAAAAATTTTTCACTTAAGGAAAAGATAATCTCATCTGTTCTCCAGGTGGTGACTCCGCGAACAGCGGGGTTCAACACCATGGATTTGAATACCCTGGGCTTTGGAATGGTGTTTTTTTTGATTGTTCTGATGTTCATCGGAGCTTCCCCAGGTTCAACCGGAGGAGGCGTTAAGACCACCACAGTAGGTGCGGTGGTTGCTTTTTTGAAATCAAGGATATTAGCCAGAGAATCCGTTAGTCTATCTAACAGGGCCATTCCGTATAAATTGATCACCAAAGCATTCACGGTCATCACCCTGGGAATTAGCGTGATTTGTGTTTCAATATTTTTTCTTCTTATAAGTCAGCCTGAAGTGACTATGAAAGAAGTGTTTTTTGAAGCCTTTTCTGCGTTTGGGACTGTAGGTCTTTCTCTTGGGCTCACACCCCGTTTGAATGATATAGGAAAGATCATCATTATTATGACCATGTATATCGGAAGAATCGGTCCTTTGACGTTTCTTTATGCCTTCAGCCGCGAAAAAGCTAAAGGAAGATATGACTATGTTGAAGAATCCATCATGATAGGATAAAATTTGTAATCAGGAGTTCAAACAATGAAATTTGGAGTTATCGGATTGGGAAGTTTTGGTTTTCATATAACAAAAACTTTGTTTGATATGGGGGAAGAAGTCTTAGCCATTGATCATGATAAAGAAAGAGTGGATAAGGCGAAGCATCTTGCTTCACATGCGGTTCACATGGAGGCAGCTGACAAAGAAAATCTTAAAGCAGTTGGAATCAAAGAGATGGATGTGGTGATCGTGAGTTTAGGACCTAATATGGAGGGTTCCATACTTACCGTGCATTATCTTTCTGAAATGCATATCAAACGGATTATTGCCAAGGCTCTTTCCGAAGATCACGCTAAGATTCTGGAAGCTGTTGGAGCCACAGATGTGATTTATCCTGAAAGAGATATGGCTGTTAAGACAGCCATGAAATTGAGCAATCCCAATGTGCTGGAGTTTTTGCCATTGTCCACTGATATTGAGATTAGAGAAATCGCTCCTCCTGAGGAGTTTATAGGAAAAAGTTTAAAAGATTTGGATTTGATCAATAAATATGAAATTCAAGTGATCGCGGTCAAAGGGCTGGTTCCGGAAGAAACAACTGTAATACCTAAAGCTGACTTTGTGATTAAAGACAGCGATGCTCTGGTGGTGATAGGCCCCAAAAAGCAGCTCAAAAAGATAAGCTCAAAGTAACCTGACCTATTCATAAAAAAATGGCTATGCTTTCATTTGAGGCGAGCCGATCTGAAATTCAGATATGGCTCGTGAATAGTTCAGGTGAGGAGAGCTTCACATATGTTTAGGGCTACCTGTTTGGCAAAAGCGCCGCTCTCTCTGGTAGGTCCCACACAAGAAGGGCATCCTTCTTTGCAGGGGCAGGCTTGAATGGTTTTCATACAGTATTCAAGAAGCCTTGACTCAAGTTCAAATAGAGAAGGACTCAGTCCAATGCCTCCGGGAAAATTATCATAAATAAATATATTCGGCTCAAAATCCTCTTGAGAAAAATCAACGGACTTGGCTTCTTCGGAGATTTTAAGTCTGATGTCTCGTGAAGGGACTGATTTGCCGGTGTAATTATCCCCTACTGAGACTCCGATGTCGTGCAAATCGCACATCATAAAGATAGGTGCAACATGATGGAGACAGTAAGATAAGCCAAACAGACCGTTTATCTTTTGTTCTGTTGAAAAAGGAAGAGATTTAAAAATAGAAGCGGGTATGGTGATCCAGTAAGCTGTGGTGTGCATCTCATTCTGAGGGAGGCTTAAGTCCCCGGCACCTACATTTTCTCTAGTGTGAAATTTGATTTTTTTAAAACCCACCACCTGTGTGGCTACATGAACTTCTCCATGGGAAGTGCGGTATTTTCCTAACTTTTTTTGATCGAATTCATCCAGAATTTTAATTTTTGTGTAATCTATGGCATCGGTATAATAATCAACGTCCGTTTTTTTCACGTAGGCTTTTCTTTGTTCAAAGTCAAGTTTTTCCACATAATACTGCACTCCTTCACACATATAGATGGCTTTGGGATGAAGCGTCGTCAGTGCTGCTGAAAAGTCGACTTCAGCCACTACATCTGCTTTTTTGGTGGTGTCCACCACTACAAAATTATCTGAACTTATACTTCTGAGGCTAACACCATCTGCAGGATAAGCCTCTGAGGTCCAGAACCATTTGCCTTTGGAGTGCATGACTAAATTTTCTTGTTCAAGAAAATTGAGGATGGCTTCTATTTCACTTTTTCCGAATTTTTCTCCGTCTTTAAAAGGAAGTTCAAATGTGGCGCATTCGATATGATTCACCAGGATGGACAGATTATCTGGATTTATCAAGGCTTTTTCCGGGTTTTTTGAGAAGAAGTAGTCTGGATTGTTGATGATGAACTGATCTAAAGGGGAGCTGGACGCCACCAGAACAGCTGCAGAAGTGCCGGATTTTCGGCCGGCTCTACCGGACCGCTGCCATGTGCTTGAAATAGTGCCTGGATAACCCGCCAGAACAGCCACATCCAAGCTGCCTATATCAATGCCCAGCTCCAAGGCATTGGTTGAGACCACTCCAAGGATTTTTCCTTCCCTAAGCTTTTTTTCGATTTCTCTTCTCTTTATGGGGAGATACCCTCCACGATACCCGCGTATCAATCCTTTATTCTGAATTTGGTCTTCAAAGTCGCTTTTAAGATAAGTGAGGAGGACTTCTGTAATCAATCGACTCTGCGCAAACACAATAGTCTGGAGTTTTTGCTGAAGGAATATAGACGCCACAAACCTTGCTTCATTCACATAGGAGCGTCTTATGCCCAAGAATTTGTTGACTACGGGAGGATTGTAAAATATGAAGTACTTATCACCGCTGGGAGCTCCGTTTTCATCAATAAGAGAGACCGGTTCCTCTATGGTTTTCTGGGCCATTTCTAGAGGATTGGCAATAGTTGCTGTGCACAGAATAAATTGGGGTGAAGATCCATAGAAATGGGCGATTCTTTTAAGTCTTCTTAATATGTTTGCCAGATGGCTTCCAAAAATCCCTCTGTAATTATGGAGTTCATCTATCACAATATATTTTAGATTTTTAAACAACTTGATCCATTTTGTGTGGTGAGGAAGAATTCCGGTGTGAAGCATGTCTGGATTGGTTATGATGATGTGGCCTCTGGCTCTTATGGCTTTTCGGGCATCCTGAGGAGTGTCTCCGTCATAGGTGAATATTCGGATCTCCTCAGGTAAAAGCTCAATGGTTTCATCCAGTTCTGCTCTCTGGTCCTGGGAGAGTGCTTTAGTGGGGAAAATATATATGGATCTTGAGGAAGGATTTTTGATGATGGAGTCCAAGACGGGAAGATTATAACAGAGGGTTTTTCCTGATGCCGTGGGTGTGACAATGACAATGTTTTTCTTTTTTTGGGAAAGCTCCCAGGCATGATACTGGTGGGTGTAAAGCCTGGAGAATCCTTTTTGCTTGAGTGCCTTGACTAGAGAAGGATGAACATCTGAAGGATATTCTTTATAACGGCCTTGTTTAGGAGGGAGATGCTTTATTATTTTAATGGAATGATTGCGGCTTCCTTCTATCTTTAACCGGTCTAGAGATTTTAAAATATTCTTTTCCATGCCTACTCATCATATTATTTTTCAATCAATTTGGTCAATATTAAAAACGGCATCGTAAGCCTTTCCAAAACCGTGATAGAGTTTATTTGACATATAAGGGGAAGGGCAAGGGATTCGTCACCCGCTCGATTC
>DASRVI010000033.1:0-5673 GCA_035655135.1 Acidobacteriota bacterium
ATAGGAGAGTTTGCCTGGGCAATGATATAATTTTCTTCTTCCCACGCTGTTAGATAAAAACAGTAGGGTTCATATACTGGCAGATTTTTCTTTTTGTCTTTTTTTAGTTTATTAATCTCTTTTTTTAGTTCTTCCTCTTCCACCGTATCCCCAATCTTGTAACTACTGTCTCCAGGATGGACAATTTTAAAATAGTCAAGAACTTTTCCATCCTTAACCTTTCTATATGGGGTTTCAATGAAACCGAATTCATTGACTCTAGCATAACAGCTGAGAGACGAGATAAGTCCGATATTAGGTCCTTCTGGGGTTTCAATGGGACATATTCTTCCATAGTGAGAAGATTGGATATCTCGGACCTCAAATCCGGCGCGCTCCCTGCTCAATCCACCGGGTCCTAAAGCACTCAATCGACGCTTATGGGTCACTTCCGCTAGACTGTTTATCTGATCCATGAACTGAGATAATTGAGAACTGCCAAAAAACTCTTTCAAGGCAGCGATAACCGGTTTTGAATTGATGAGATCCTGGGGCATTGAGGAAGCCAAATCTGTGGCCACTGTCATCTTCTCCCTAATGGTCCTTTCCATACGAGTTAATCCGATACGGAACGCATTCTCTACCAATTCTCCTACTGAACGAACACGGCGGTTCCCCAAATGGTCAATATTATCAACCTCTCCTTCTCCCATGCGGAGTCTGAGTAAGTATTTGATGACTTCTACAAAATCCATGGGAGATAAAGTCTTTTCGTCTAGAGGCCGGTCAAGACCTAGTTTGATATTCATTTTAAGCCGGCCGATACGAGAAAAATTATATTTCTGAGGATTAAAGAAAAGATTATGAAAGAGATTTTGAGTGCTTTCCATAGTGTGCGGCTCGCCTGGCCTTAATTTTTTATAAATTTCGCCCAGAGCCTGATTAGTATCCTTCTTCTTGTCCTTTTTAAGTGTGTTCGATATGATTTTTCCAATTTTATCCTTGGTGGGAAAAAAGACTTCAAAGGGCTTTCCGACTTCCGTAAGCTTTTCAAGCTGAGAATCCCCAATCTCTTCATTAGATTTGATCGCATCAGGAACTGTGCTTATGGAATAAGCTCCTTTCAACTGGGTTTTTGAGACCGGAATCTCGTTTATATTGTGGCTTTTCAGCTTCCGATATAAATCTTTGGTTAGTTTCTTTTTTGCCGGTGCAATAACTTTTTTGGTTTTAGAATCTGGATCTAAAACATCCTTGGCTAAAGTCTTTCCTACAAGATCTTCGGTTAGTTCCCAGAACAAATCACCATTTTTCGGAATAATCTTATAGCTCTTATAAAAAATTCTTAGCAACTCTTCATCAGAGCCAAATCCAAGGGCTCTCAAAAACACACTCGCATGAAATTTCTTTTTCCTGTCAAGTCTTGCATACAGCACATTATTCTTACTGTATTCAAATTCAACCCAGGCTCCTCTATAAGGAATGATCTTACCCACAAAGAAATCCTTTTTCCTTTTATCAGGCCTGTAGAATACACCTGGGGACCTCTGCAGTTGGCTAACTATAACCCGTTCAATTCCATTAAAAATAAAAGTGCCCTTATCGGTCATCAAAGGAATATCACCAAAATAGGATTCCTGTTCTTTGATATGTTTCAAACGTTTTGCTTTTGTTTCAGGATCCTTTTCCCATGAGATCAAACGGATCTTTAACCGAAGAGGGACACTATAGGTATAACCTTTTTGAAGGCATTCAGTGGCACTGTATTTCATCTTAAGTCTGACTCGATCTCCACAATGTTTACAGATAGGAAGCTCGATTTTTCCTGAAGTGCCGCAGTAAGGACAGATCTCTTTGTCGGTCAGCTCTATGTCTGCAGGTAATAAAGTGCCGCAGGCCGAACATTTTCGGCGTGAATTCTCAACGCCTTTTAGTTTTCCGCATCTGCATTCCCAGTCGCCTATTGAATAACTAACAAACTCTAACTGGGTGGTTTCCTTAAAATCAGAAATTGGGAAAATATCCTTGAAAGCACCCTGAAGACCAAAGTCTTCTCTTTCTTCAGGCAAAAGATCCATCTGCAAATACTTTGCGTAGGATTCTTTTTGAATAGCCAACATGTCTGGGATAGGAAAAATCCCTTTGATTTTTGAGAAATCAACCCTTTCTCGATAAATATTTTTTGATTCCATATGCATATTTTTCTCTCTCAAAAGAGACTTTTTATATTATTTTGCAATAATATACGATTATTCTAATTCGACAACCGCCCCTACTTCTTCAAATTTTTTCTTCATCTCCTCAGCCTCTTCCTTAGAAACACCTTCTTTGACTGGTTTAGGAGCATTGTCCACCAAGTCTTTGGCCTCTTTTAATCCAAGGCTGGTCACTTCTCTTACTGTTTTGATCACATTTATTTTTTTATCGCCAATCTCTTTCAATACAACATTAAATTCAGTTTTTTCTTCCTCAGCTGGCGCTTCTCCCCCCGCAGGAGCTCCAGCAGCAGCTACAGGGACAGCTGCAGCAGATGCGCTTATATCATATCTCTCTTCAAATTCTTTGATATAATCAGCAAGCTCGAGAACAGTAAGATTGTCCAGATGATTAAAAAATTCTTCTTTAGTCAACTTTGATTTCTCAGCTTTTTTGGTGGTTGCTTTTTTAGTTGTCTCCTTTTTCTTATTAGTCTTAGTAGTAGAACCACTAGATTTTTTGGTCTGTGCTTTAGCCATTTTTACCTCCAACTCTATTTTTTTGATTTTAATTGACTCAACATGCTGCCTAGACTGTTAAGTGGGGCCTGCCAAGTCCTTAAAAATTTCGTTAACGGCGCTGCCATTAAATATCCGACTTTTGTCATTAATTCTTTACGTGACCCTAAATTGGCCACTTCTTTAAACCTCTCGCCCTCTACAAGCTGACCTTCAACAATACCCGCTTTTATACTCAATATTTTATTAGAATCAATAAAATCATCCAGTATACGGGCTAAGCTTATAGGATTTTCATCAGTGTAAGCTATGGCTGTAGGGCCTCTGAATTTTTCTTTAAATTCTTCAGGTATGTCATCTTTCAAAGACTTCAATGCCAGCCGATTCTTGATTACTTTTAGGGAACAATTATTCTCTCTCAACTGGGTTCTCAGTTCAATGGATTTAGAAACTGGAATGCCTACATAATCCACCAAGAATAAAGTCTGGTTGTTATTAAAGTCTTCCCGAATTTCCTTAACCATTTTTTCTTTTTTTTCGCGGTTCAAACTCATCACTATCTCCTATTTGTCTAGCTCGCCCTCTGAAATTCGTATAGAAGGCCCCATAGTTGAGGAAATGTATATGCTCTTTATATACTTTCCCTTACTTGAAGCTGGCTTGGCTTGAAGAATTGCCTGTATAAAAGCTTTGATATTATCCTTTAATTTTTTTTCAGAAAATGAAATCTTACCCACAGGCGAATGAATGATAGAAGTCTTATCCACTCTAAATTCAACCTTTCCTCTCTTTATCTCATCCACTGCTTTTTTTATGTCAAAAGTAACCGTTCCAGATTTAGGATTAGGCATCAATCCTTTTGGACCCAACACTCTGCCCAGCTTTCCCACTCCTTTCATCATATCAGGAGTGGACACCACCACATCAAAATCAATCCATCCTTTGGATATTTTTTCTATAAGATCTTCTCCTCCCACATAATCCGCTTCTGCTTCTTCTGCCTCCTTAATTTTCTCTCCAGAGGCAATCACACACACTTTTTGACTCTTACCAGTTCCATGGGGAAGGACAAGTGTTCCTCGTACCATTTGATCAGAATGTTTAGGATTAACTCCTAAAGTCATTGAAATATCTACAGACTCATCAAAATTCACATAACTGGATTCTTTGACCAGACTGACAGCTTCATCTAGAGGATATTCCTCTTTTTTTATCAGTTCTTTTGATTTTATGTATTTCTTTCCTCTCTTAGCCACTTATGATCTCCAATCCCATGTTTTTTGCAGTTCCCTCAATAATTTTAACTGCAGCATCTATGTTGTATGCGTTTAAATCATCCATTTTTTGTTTAGCAATCTCCTCTAACTGAGCTCTGGTTACCTTGCCCACTTTCTCTTTGTTCGGCTCTCCTGAACCCTTAGCGATTCCAGCTGCTTTTTTTAACAGGAAAGCTGCCGGAGGAGACTTAACGATAAAACTAAAACTTCTGTCTTTATAAACAGAAATAACCACAGGAACAATAGAACCTGGCTCCATCTTTCCTGTTTGTTCATTAAATTTGCGCACAAAATCCATGAGAGGAACATTGTGCTGTCCCAGGGCTGGACCCACAGGAGGAGCAGGACTCGCCTGGCCCGCTGGAATCTGAAGCTTAATTTTTGTCACAAGTTCTTTTTTTGCCATATTGCCTCCTATATTTTTTCTACCTGTAAGAATTCCAGTTCAACTGGTGTCGAACGGCCGAATATCGTGACCATAACCTTTAAGGTGTCTCTTTCATGATTGACTTCCTCTACGATCCCATTAAAATTATAAAAAGGTCCGTCAATAATCCTTACCGCCTCACCTTTTTCAAAAGTATGCTTTGGTTTTGGTTTTTCAGAAGTGCTTTCCATATGCTCCACAATCTGGCTTACTTCTTCTTTGCTTAAAGGCGATGGTTTTTTCCCCGAACCTACAAAACCAGTAACCTTAGGGGTATTTCGAATAATCAGCCAATTCTCATCGCTCATTTCCATTTCTATCAAAATATATCCTGGATATGATCTCTTTGTGGAAACCACTTTTTTCCCGTCCTTTATTTCGACGACCCCTTCTGTGGGGATAATGATCTCTCCAATTTGATCCTCAATACTATGCTCTACAGCCCTCTGGCGTATAGACTCAGCCACAAATTTTTCAAATCCTGAATAAGTATGTACGACAAACCAATTTTTTGACATTTTTATCTCTTCTCTATTTTTTATAAAAACAATGATTGTATATTCTTTATGACATATGAAAAAATAATATCCATGAAGTAGAGGTAAAAACCAAAAAATATTGTGGCTATGATCACAACAACAGTGGTGCTGTATATCTCTTTTCGGGAAGGCCAAGTCACTTTTTTTATCTCTGCTCTTACCTCTTTTAGAAAGGGAATGATGCGTTTATACCATCTGTTTTTTTTGTTCATTCTTTTCACTTAAAAAAATCTAATTTATTTTGTTTCCTTTTTATCGATTATATCTGCTTCCTTGGATATCAATGGCAGGTGAGGCAGGACTCGAACCCGCAACCCTCGGTTTTGGAGACCGATGCTCTAGCCGATTGAGCTACTCACCTGTTTTCTATATCATGTCTCCTTATGTTCCGAAAACAGTAACTTCTTCGGAATATCCTCTATTTTACCTCTTTATGAACAGTATGTTTTCGATCGAATTTACAGTACTTTTTCACCACAATTTTATCTCTGTTTTTCTTTTTATTTCGAGTGGTGGTGTAATTTCCTCGTCCGCATTCTGTACACTGAAGTGTGACTATATCCCTCATTTTTTAAATCCCTATTAATGACTGCTTAAATTGACTACTCGATGATATCAGTGACGGTTCCGGCACCCACAGTACGGCTTCCTTCTCTTATGGCAAATCTTTGGCCTTTTTCCATGGCCACATTGGTGATCAGCTCTATCTCTAAATCCACATTATCTCCGGGCATCAC
>DASRVI010000034.1:0-4780 GCA_035655135.1 Acidobacteriota bacterium
ATAGAAAATTGATAAAATTGTGGTAAAACTGATCAGCTCCCCTGTATTCAAGAAATATTTTCTTCCTGGGTTTGTGTTCCAGTCTGTGGTCATTGCCGGAGGTTATGGAACAGGGAGAGAACTGATCGAGTATTTTCTCCAATACGGCCCTCTAGGCGGGATTTTGGGTATGTTTCTGGTCACCACCCTGATCTGGTCCCTGGTCCTCGCGGTTACCTTTGAATTTTCCCGTAAATTCAAGGCCTATGACTACCGGACATTTTTCAAAAAACTTCTGGGGCCTTTTTGGCCTGTTTTTGAATTCCTTTACCTCATCATGCTGTTTCTTGTTCTGGCTGTGATCGGCTCTGCAGCAGGAGTGATTCTTAAAGATAACTTCGGTCTTCCTTACTTGCTGGGAGTGTGCCTTATGCTGGCAGCTGTGGGATTTCTAACTTTCAAAGGCAGAAAGCTGATAGAAAATTTTCTCTCCTCCTGGTCTATCCTTCTCTATCTGACCTACGGAGCTTTTTTCATCCTGACTTTTTTCAAATTCGGTCCTGACATCCAAAAAAATCTCTCCGCCTCTCTGGTCCAGCCGGGTTGGATGCTGGGAGGTTTTAAATACGCTCTTTATAACATGGGAATTATCCCTGCTGTATTCTTTTGTCTCATTCACATCAAAACAAGGAAACAAGCTCTTTCCGCAGGACTCCTCGGCGGACTGATCGGAATTCTTCCTGGTTTTTTGTTTTACGTGGCTGTGCTGGGACATTACCCGGATATTCTTCCAGAAGCCGTTCCAGCTATCTATGTTCTTAAGGAAATCAATATTCCTTTTTTTATGATCCTTTTTCAGGTGGTTCTTTTCGGGACCCTTATAGAGACAGGTACTGGATTTATCCACGCTGTCAACCAGCGCATTCAAGCTACTTTGAACCTCAGAGGAAAGAATCTTCCTCAATGGATGAGGCCTGTTATCGCGGCTGTTCTGATTCTGATCAGCGTAGGTATATCCACGTTTGGGCTGATCAATCTCATTGCCAAAGGATACGGAAGCATCAGTTGGGGCTTTTTTATTGTATTTATCATCCCTCTTCTGACCCTGGGTATCTATAAAACCATAAAAACCAAATCCTAACCCATTATAATACCTGAATTATTCATGAGCCGAGATCGCGGCGCAGGGAGGCAGATCTTTCATGACTTTTAATCCCGGGGAAGCCTGTAAAACTTTGGGAATGGAATTAACGGTCACAGCCACGGTCCCTACATCTCCATGCACCCCCCCGATGATCTTCTGCTGAATATCAGGAACTCCGGTTATGATGATTTCATCATATTCGTCTTCCACCGCTGCATTGGCATTAAACACCAGGGTTATCACCTCTTCCCCTCCCATAGTGCCGTAGGCTGTGCTGGATAATCCCACCACTTTACCGGGTTGCACTAATCCCAGTCCTGTGTGGATTTCTCCTTCATCCACTACTGGAACAGGTGGATTCTCCACAGCTTTGTCCAGATTCCATCCCAAGCCTTCAGCGATCATATAAATTGACTCGACAAGCCCTACATGTCCGGTTATCTCTCTTTTTTCAATTTTTTTATAAAATTCATCTTGAGTTAATCCGGTTCCTACTTTGATTTGAAAAGGAATCCTTCTCTTTGAGGAATCCATCATCCGAATAACCCGGATTCTCTTGACTTCCAAACAGGGGGCGGTCAACATGAGAGGAAGGGTGTCCATCAGGAAACCGGGATTGATTCCAGTCCCAGTCACGGTCACTTCTTTTTCTTTAGCTAATCGATCAATTTTTTTAGCTTTGTTCAACGCGCTTTTCCATGGAAACGAGAGCTCTTCACAGGTTGAGACCACATTCACACCTGCTTTGACGCACTGAATGATCTGCTCAGCAATATCTTTTAAATAGGAAGTGGTGGCTAAAACCGCGGCTTGGGATTTTGCTTGGGATAAAACTTTTTCAGCATCCTTCTCTATAATGATACCGATTTTTTTTTGCTCCGGGAAATACTTTCCCAGATCCGTTCCCACTAATTCTGGATCGATATCTACAGCCCCCATTATTTCAAAGCTTTCTTTGTTGTATAAGGCATGCGCTATTCTTCTTCCCATAACACCGCACCCATAAATGATAACTCCTATTTTATTCATCTCTGTATTCCTTCCATGGTTAGATTATTTATAGTAATTCTTGAACACCCAGGTCCTTCCATTTCTTGGCTATTCTTTCCACCCCATCCAAAGAAGCCTGGATTTCCGGCTCTTTATGAGCTGCTGAAACAGCCCCAAAGCCATGAAAAGTATGAACCCCCTCTTCCAGCATAGCTAACTTGAATGCCTTCTCTCTTAATTCCACATCACTGATCTCAGGATCCCAAACCTGTTCAGGAGAAATCACTTTCTCTAAGTTTTTGCGCAAAAACTGAACACCAATTAGCGAACTGTTGGGAGCGATACCATCTCCTCCTCCTGTGCATTTGACATTGAACCCATAAGAGGAAAAGATTTCCTCTATATTTTTTCTCACTTCAGCTCCCCATCGGCCTATCCTGGGGTAGATCTCCTCTTCGTGTTCAATAAGATGCTGTATATAAGTGGCTCCAGCCAGCATAGATGCGGGATGTCCTGAAAATGTCCCTCCTTCGAATTTCACCCGATCCTCTTTTTTCGTATCTGGATTACATAGAGATAATAGATCATTATTTCCGGCCACAGCACTGACCGGCATTCCTCCTCCAATGGTTTTTCCGAAAACAGTCAAGTCAGGTTTGATTTTATATAGATTCTGTACAGGTCCGGCATGAAACCTGAATCCAGAAACCACTTCGTCAAAGATCAAAACAGCACTGTATTGTTGGGTCAGCTCCCTTGCTTTTTGTAGATAATCCTTGGAAGAAAATATAAATCCCCCAGCCCCTATAAACGGCTCGATAATAAAACAGGCGACCTGTTCTCCATAATCTCTAAATTTTTTTTCCAGGTCCTGTTCATCATTAAATCGGGTCACCAAAATCATGGAATCCGCTGAATCCGGAAGACCTGCTGATTCAATTTCATTCAATCCATTCTTGAATGTGGAAATTCCTTTCAGTACATAAGGGTTGGCTCCGTGCCAGCCTCCCCCTACTTTCAGCACTTTTTCTTTCTTGGTGTAAGCTTTAGCCAGCATCACAGCGTACATGGAAGCTAAAGTGCCGCTGGTGGTGAAGCGAATTTTATCAGCCTTGACCCTGCCTAAAAGAAGTTCCGCTAACCTTCTCTGGCCTTTTTCAGGAAATCCGGTTTCCAGCCCCTGCCCCTTTTTAAAAAAATCCCTCAATTTATCCAAAACCACACTTGGATTGTGTCCCAACACATTGGCAAAATGACCCTGCCAGAAATCAATGTAGACATTTCCATCTGCATCCCATATCTTAGATCCTTTACACCTTTCCGCATAAAGGGGAAAAGGAGGGAAAAGCCTGAGATTATGGCTTCCTCCTCTAACCTGATATTTGGAGGCGGTTTCAAAAATCTTTTTCGATTGTTTGTTTTTTATAGAATAATCTTTGATTAATTTCTGCATAAACTCTTTCCGTTTCATTAACCTGACCTATTCATAAAAAATTGGTGATGTTTTTTATTCATCTTGTTTCTGCGATGCATAAGATTTTTCTCAGGAAGCATTATCTTAACATTTTTCTCGTTATATATCTTAATTTAATTGCCATTTTTTTATGAATAATTCAGGTTACTTAACCTCCGAAAGGATTACCAAAAAATAATATACAAAACAATGGTGATGGCTATGACACTGAGTCCCAGCCACAACACAGAGGGAGTGGGTTTCATATCAAAGTCCTCCCGGACCGGCATGACTTTGGGATCTTTCAAAGGCTTTCTGATAGAAAGAAAAGCCATGACAGCAATAATGATGATGAAAGTGATGGCCATTCTGTTTAAAAAAGCTATAGACCCAATGGTAATGCCCAAATTATTAAATAAAGGTAGATTCCCAAAAAATATCAAAAGAACAGCGTACACAATAGGATTAAGAATTAAAGCCCAAACTCCGGCTGACTCTGGAGCTCGTTTAAAAATCAGTCCAAAGGCAAAAGCTGCCAGAATACCAGGCGAAATAAATCCTTGAAATTCCTGGATATAAGTAAAAATTCCCTGAAGACTGGGATGATCCAAAGCAGGGGCAATCAAACAGCCTATGACCACAAAAAGCATGGTCATAATTCGTCCGGTAAGAATCAAGGTCTTTTCTGAAGCATCTCTCTTCCAGCGCCGTTTAAAAAGATCCATGGTGAAAATAGTGGAAGCAGAATTTAACATAGAAGCCAGAGAACTGATCACAGCTCCGGCGATAGCGGCAAAGATAAGACCTCTAATACCCACAGGAATAAGATTTCTTATCAGTAGGGGGTATGCGGCATCTGTGGTGACTCCAGGGGCAGTAAGCTCTTGAGTGTATAATTGATAGGCCATGATTCCAGGAAATATGATGATAAAAGGAATGATTAATTTAAGCCCTGCGGCAAAGATCACTCCTAATTGACCCTGACGTAAATTTTTAGCTGCCAATGTTCTCTGACATATGTACTGATTGAGACCCCAGTAATAAAAATTCGGAATCCACAAACCAATAACCAATGCGGTCCAGGGAAGCACAGGATGGTCCCTAGGAAGAATCATGTGCAGTTTGTCTGCATTGACTTCCAGGAAATTTCCTAAACCTCCTACCGCATGAAGCCCCAGAAATAGAGTGATGGCTCCTCCAATGATCAAAGCGGA
>DASRVI010000035.1:0-4072 GCA_035655135.1 Acidobacteriota bacterium
AAACTTTTTTCCTCAGCATCATGCAGGCAGCTGTGACTGCGCTGGTATTTCTTATGGTATTGAGAAAGCCAAAATAACCATTGCTGTCTGAAGGAAATTTCTTATGAGAGTGAGCTGCCACTCCCCCCAATCCCACCACCGTACCCGCATGTTGAATGGTGTTATCCGGATAAATCAGTTTGGCTCCCACAGCCCCCACTTCTTCTCTCTGAGAATGTTCCAGCATAGATGTCATCCACTCCTGAGAAATCACTTCAATATCATTGTTTAAAAAAAGGATATGGCTTCCCCGGGCATGACTCACAGCAAAGTTATTGATTCTGGAGAAATTGTACTCATCATGGTATTTGATAATCCGAATATTTTCTTTTTTTTCCAAATCAGATAGAAAATCAAGGGTCTCTTTTTCCCTGCTTTTATTATCAACAATTAGAATTTCATAATTTTGATAATCTGTTTTTTCCTGAATGCTGTGAACACATGTTTTGAGGAATCTGACTTTATCTCTGGTGGGAATAATGACTGAAATTTTTGGATGGTTCTCTATTTTTCTTTTCACTCTGTAGCTTTCAAACAGGTCAAAATTAATCCCCTGTTCGACGGTTCCCTTTATGTTTCGTCTTTCTAACGCTTGGCGGAGAGCTTTCATGGAACTGCTTATATGAGCCTTCTTCTGCTTATGACTCAGGGAAGTCGAGCCTTTGACCTGTCTCCAGTGGTAAAGCACTTTGGGAATGTGATGAATTTGATTTGTTCTCTCGGTCAGTCTTAACAAAAGGTCATAATCCTGGCTTCCCTCAAATCCTTTTCTGAGTCCCTTGACCTCTTGGAGAAGTTTTTGACGGCAGATCAAAAAATGACAGATGTAGTTGAAAGACAGCAGCAAATCCGGCGAATAATCCGGCTTGAAAAAAGGGTTCACCCTTTTTCCTTTCAGGTCAATCTTATCCTCATCGCTGTAGATAAGTTCTGCTTCAGGATGTTTGTTAAGAAACTGAACCACTTCAAAAAGCGCATCTTTGGAAAGCTCATCATCGTGGTCTAAAAAACCAACAAACTCTCCTTCAGCTAACGCCAGGGCTTCATTAGAGGCAGCCGCAATTCCCATGTTTTGATCTAAAAATTTAATTTTTACTTTTTGGTGTCCTTGATATCTCGAAAGAAAGCTCCTTGTTTTTTTCTGGGTAGATGCGTCATCCACAACGCACAGCTCCCAGTTTCTGTACAGTTGATTAAAAACAGATTCAAAGGCTTTTTTAAGCCATTTCTTTTCAACTTCATAGACAGGCATAACAAGGCTGATTTTCGGCTTGTATTGAAATTTTCTGATCTGTTCTTTGATATCTTCAATATCCCTCTTCAGCAGATAGTGATGGTCCTTCCAAATCTCATAATCGGTTTTAAATCTACGGGTCAGTATTTTTTGAGCTTTATGCCAGAAGGCAGAAATCCCCTCTCTCCGCAGCACCGGGGCAATCCTCTTGAGAAGGACCCCGAGGTATCTTCTGTTCACTCTGATTTTCCTTGTTGAAAATGTCTCCACTGTGAAGGAATATAAAACGCCCCGAACTTTTCCTTTATTTCCTTGTTCTCTACCACATTAAATGTCAGACATCTCTCCCAGTGGTCATAAGCATGGCGCAGGGAGCGGTCATAGATAGAGGCAGTGAATAGATAAGTCCCGGGTAGGAAAGGCAGTGTATCCACAACATACTCCACTGTTCCTTTCCCTTTAATCCAATCAATATCACAACCTCCTGTGCTGGTATTGGGACCGCATAAAAGGGTGCCGTCCTCTTTATAGATGGCTAACCCAAAAACAGGTTCTTTGATTTTCTTTTCTGCTGAATAATCCATCTTGATTTTTAAAAAATCGCCTGTTTTATAAATATAAGTTTCTCTGTTTCTATCATCCAGAAATTCGATTCCTGTGATTTCGACCTCACGGCTCCCCCATCGATTGAATTCAGTCAGGGAGGATGCAGTCTTGTCCTTCTTCTCCTCTTCAGTCAATTCTTCCTGGTTGACTCTCAGAGCCTGCTTTCTCTTTTTGAATAATCGCCTATGATACTCTGAAATCACATCTACTGGATTTTCCTTATAAAACTGCCTGCCGTTATCAATCAGATAGACCCGGTCGCACATTTTCTCAATCACTGCCAGGTCGTGAGAAACCAAGAGAATGGTTTTTCCTTTATTTTTAAACTCTTCAATCTTTTGATAGCATTTCTTCTGAAAATTCTCATCCCCGACCGCTAAAATCTCATCAATAAGAAGGATATCCGGATTCACATTTATGGCAATGGAAAATCCCAGCCTCACATACATTCCTGATGAATAAGTCTTTAGAGGATTATCTATAAAGTTTTCTAGTCCGGAAAAATCAATGATTTCGTTAATTCTGGCATTAATCTCCTTTCTCTTAAACCCCAGGAGGGAGGCATTCACATAAATGTTTTCCCTTCCAGATAATTCAGTGTGAAATCCGGCTCCAAGTTCTATAAGTGCGGCAATAGTCCCTTGGGTTTGAATTTCCCCTTCATCCGGAAAAATAATCCCAGCGATCAATTTAAGTAAAGTGCTCTTTCCAGAGCCGTTTTCTCCGATAATTCCTACTGTCTCCCCTTCTTTAATACTCATATTGATGTTTTTGAGAGCATAAAAATCTTCAAATGAGAACGACCTGCCTCCCTTAAAGAAATTCAAAGCTGCATATTTAATATTGGAAGACTTTTGGTGGTATCTCCTGAACTTTTTTGAAAGATTGATTATTTTTACAGCTTCCATTATATTTCTTCAGCAAATCTTTTATTGTGGTGATTGAAAAACAAATGCCCCAGCACAAAAAACACGCCCCCTATCAAAAAAAGTACTCCCCATTGAGTTAGAGAGATTCCTTTATTATTCAGCAGCAAATTCCGGTATCCTTCTACAAACTGCACCGCCGGGTTTAATTTATACAATGTTTGAAACCGCTCCGGCACAAGTTCGACAGGATAAATAATGGGAGTGAGCCAGAACCATATTTGCAGAAATATCTCTAATAAATGCTTCACATCTGAGAAAAAAACATTAAATGCAGAAAAGAAAAAACTCAACCCCATATTAAAGGCAGTCTGGAATATGATGATAATGGGAAGAAAAAGCAGCGGAAGTCCGAGTTGAATTTTAAAAAGCAAAAGAGCTGGAATCAAAATCAAGAAGGTGAGCAGGAACTGGACCAGATTGGACAGCACAACAGACAAAGGAAGAACCTCTCTCGGAAAGTAAACTTTTTTTATCAAATTTCCATTGTCTTTAATGGATCCGACAGACATAGACAATGAAGAAGCCAGAAAGCTCCAGGGCAAAAAAGCGCACAAGAAAAAAACAGGAAAATTTTCAACCCTGATCCTGATGATATATTTGAATGCTATGGTGTAAACCACCAGCATCACCAGGGGATTCAATAAAGACCAAAAAAAGCCCAGCAGAGAGCCTTTATATTTAACTTTTAAATCTCTTGAAACCAGACTGAAAACCAAGAATCTGTATTGATAAATCTCTTTTAATTTATTGATCATCTGTTCATACAGTCTACTTTCTCATCTTAATGACCCGGGCTGGAGAGCCCGCTGCAATGGCAAAATCTGGAATATTCTGATTCACAAAAGAGTTGGTCCCAATCACACTGTCTCTTCCAATAGAACAGCCGTCCATAATCCTGACTCCAGCTCCCAGCCACACATTATCCCCTATTTCAATGCCTTTGCATTCGGCTCCCTGATGGCTGATGGGGATATCAGTCCTGTCCATGGAATGATTCCCTCCTCCCATCAAATAACAATAAGCTGATATCAGCACATCATTCCCCACTTTCACCCGGCAGTCTCTTGAAAATATAGTGGACATCATTCCTATGTTGGTCCGGCTCCCAATTTCAATTTGACCTCCTTTGCTGTTCAACACGGCGTTCCGGCTTATAAGCGCATTATCCCCGATTGTTATCTTGGAATTCTTTCCGCCGTAAGCATCCAGGACCACATAGTCATTTACGGCTGCTCCACTACCTATTTCAACTTTATGGGGATGT
>DASRVI010000036.1:0-3563 GCA_035655135.1 Acidobacteriota bacterium
TTAGCATTCTTTACTTGACAAGAAAATCAATTAGGTCTACAATGTTATTGAAAATGATTATCAATATCAATTATAAAAGCGAGTGTGGTCATCATGCCGTCTCATAAATGGAGAAAAAGATTTAGAGGCAGTGGTTCCCGGTGGACTGCACCCAGGGAAGCCATCCTCAATCTTTTAAGCAGAACTTCAAAGCACTTGAGCGCCAAAGAAATCTACCGATCACTCTTTAGGATTTATCCTGGTATTGGATTGACCACCGTATACAGAACTCTGGATATTCTTGAAAAAATGGGATATCTCAATAAAATTCCTCTGGGTACAGGAGAAAATAAATACGAGCTTATCACCAATTCTGAGGAAAAACACCACCATCATCTTATCTGCACTCAGTGCGGCAAAGTCATCGATTATACAGACTTTGTGGGGGAAGAATTGGAACTTATAAATAAGACAGAACAAAGGTTAAAAAAGAAACACGGTTTTAAAATAACAGACCATAATTTTGAATTTTACGGCATTTGCAAGGAATGCCAGGAAAGGAGGTGAGTTTTTATGCCAGCAGGAGATAGAACAGGACCTATGGGTCAGGGACCCAGAACAGGAAGAGCTTTTGGTTACTGCAGCGGATACGACAGCCCGGGTTATATGAGACCAGGCCCAGGATTAGGGTTTGGACGCGGTTTCGGACGTGGATTTGGAAGAGGATTCGGGCGTGGATTCGGCCGAGGTTATGGACGCGGATTCGGATATTATCCTGAACCCGCCTATTACCCCGCTTATCCGCCCCAACCTTACGAGGCTTCACCAGAAGATGAAATGAAGATGCTCAAAGATCAATCCAAATACTTAAAGGAGGAGCTAGCGGAAATTTCAAAAAGAATTGAAGAAATCCAAAAGAAAAAGTAATATAGTTATTACCTAACACGAATGGTTATCATGCCGGGACGGCTGTGTAGACAGCTGTCCCGGTTCTTACACAATGAGAAGAAAATTCTCATGACCAGATATTGATTGAACTAATAAACATTTAAACAGGAGTGAATCATGAAACTGGCTATTTCTACAGAAGGAAATATGGTATCAGCGCATTTCGGAAGATGCCCCACTTATACAATTGTGGAAATTATCGAAGGGCAGGTTAAAAAAAGAGAACAGATCGAAAATCCAGGTCACAGTCCGGGATTTCTGCCTAATTATCTTTCGGATATGGGAGTGAGTTGTGTCATTGCCGGAGGCATGGGCTCACGGGCCCAGAATCTGTTCCGGCAGAAAAATATTGAACCGCTTATCGGTGTGCAGGGATCTATTGATGAAGTCATCGATAAATTCATAAATCAGGAATTGGAAAAGGGAGAAGACTTGTGCGATCACAGGCAAAGCAAACCCCATTCTCATCCCCATTCACATCATCAGCCTTCAGAAAAACCGGATATCGATCTTAACAAAAGAATAGGCTTCACAGCCCAGGGTGAAAGTATTGAAGATGAAATCGATCCAAGATTTGGAAGAGCTTCCTTTTACATCATTTACGACCCAAAAACAAAAAGCATAGAAAGCCTTGAAAATCCCAACAAAGATCTCATGCAGGGAGTGGGACCAAGGTCAGTCCAATTTCTATCTGAAAATAATGTTGAGGTTCTTTTCACAGGACAAATCGGACCCAATGCTCAAAGAGCCCTTCAAGCATCCAATATAAAAGCAATCACGGGTGCCAGCGGTAAAATCAAAGATTTGTTAGAAAAATATAATATTGAGGTGAAGTAATGGCAGCCAAAGAGCAAGACGAAAAAATAAAAAAAGAAAGAGAAAAAGTCACCAAAAGACTTAAAACCATAAAAAACCGAGTGCTGGTTTTTAGCGGCAAAGGAGGGGTCGGCAAAAGCACTGTTTCCGCCAATCTCGGTCTTGCCTTTGCCAGAAAAGGACTCAAGGTGGGTCTTTTAGATGTGGATATACATGGACCAAACCTGGCAAAAATGATGGGTGTAGAGACTAAAAAAATCCAAGCCTCACAAGATGCCATTGAACCGGTCCCTGTGAATGAAAACCTCTCTCTTGTTTCCATGTCCTTTCTGCTTCAAAATCAGGACCTTCCTGTGATATGGCGGGGACCTATGAAGATGAAGGCAATCCAGCAGTTTATCGGAGATGTCAACTGGGGTAATCTAGACTGGATGATCATAGATTCTCCTCCCGGCACAGGGGATGAACCTCTCTCCATAGCCCAACTTATTCCGGCAACAGGAGCTATTGTGGTGACAACTCCCCAGGAAGTTTCTTTAATGGATTCCAGAAAAGCTGTGGCCTTTGCCAGAAAGCTGAACCTGGAAGTGTATGGAATCGTAGAAAACATGAGTGGATTCATCTGTCCCAAATGCAAGCACAGGACAAATCTCTTTAAAGAGGGAGGAGGAGAAAAGGCAGCCAAACAAATGGGCGTTCCTTTTCTTGGAAGTATTCCCATAGATCCTGAAATTGTATCCCTGGGAGATGAAGGGAAATCTTTTCTTGACAAGCATCCAGACTCAGAAGCCAGCAAAGCCTTTATGAAAGTGGTAGAAAAAATCATTAAAATAAAAAAATCATAAGGAAAGCATCACTGTTTTTTATGAATAAATTAGGATTATAACGGGAGATAAAATGAAAAAAATCGGTATTATTATATGTGGAAGATATCAGGACTGTGGCGGAGGGAAATGCTTCCGATCTCTTAGAGAAAGAGTAGGAGCTTTTTCAATCTATCCCAAGGATGAACCTGTTGAATTAGTGGGATATTCCTACTGCGGCGGATGTCCCGGTGGAAACGTGGAATATGTTCCGGAAGAGATGATAAAAAACGGAGCGGAAGCTATCCATTTAGCCACCGGTCTGGTGGTGGGTTATCCTCCCTGTCCCAGGATCCGACATTTCAAAGAATTTATTGAAAAATACTATAACGTCCCCGTAGTTATAGGAACACACCCCATTCCTTTAAAATACATGGAAGCCCATGAGAGACTTTCGTTTTGGGACCAATCAAACATGAAGGAAATCGCAGCCCATCTCATGGAAGAAGATCGAAAAATAATGGAAGACTACAACTAAGAGGGAGCACCAATGGATCAAAGAAATCAAAGACCGGGCGGAGGTGGCCGCGGAAGAGGAGGCGGCCAGGGTTTAGGACCAGGGGGAAATTGTTTTTGCCCAGTTTGTGGAGCCAAGGTTCCTCATAAACGCGGAACTCCCTGCAATCAGATGAAATGTCCCCAATGCGGAGCCAAAATGACCAGATAAATGGACAAAGAATTTACTTTTACTGTGGTTTACGACAACAATCCCTATAATTCTGCTTTAAAAACAGATTGGGGATTTTCCTGCTTTGTTGAAGGAGCCCAAAAAAATATCTTGTTTGATACGGGCACTCATGGAAACATCCTTCTCTCCAACTTGAATGAACTCAGCATTGATCCCCGAGATATCGAAATAGTGGTTCTCTCTCACTTCCATAGAGACCATACCGGCGGACTATCAGCGCTTCTTAAAGAAAATCCAAATATTACAGTCTATGTTCCAAGCTTTTTCCC
>DASRVI010000037.1:0-9775 GCA_035655135.1 Acidobacteriota bacterium
CCATCCCCACCAAGAAAACAGAAGTTTTCTCCACAGCATCAGATAATCAGCCCAGTGTTGAAGTGCATGTTCTTCAAGGGGAAAGAGAGATGGCTAAAGATAATCGGAGTTTGGGAAGATTCCATCTTGACGGAATCCCTCCAGCTCCCAGAGGAGTTCCTAAAATAGAAGTAACTTTTGACATCAATGCTGACGGCATTCTTCATGTTTCTGCAAAGGATAAAGGAACAGGCAAAGAACAGGCCATCACCATCACAGGACATAGTGGACTGGAGGAAGAAGAGGTAGATCGAATGGTGAAAGATGCAGAAAAACATTCTGAAGAAGACAAAAAAAGAAGAGAATTGATTGACGTGAAAAACCAGGCAGACAATCTAGTCTATAATCTGGAAAAGACATTAAAGGAAAACAAAGATAAAATAGATCCCAAAGAAGCTTCCCAAATACAAAGTGAGATTGAAAACACAAAATCAGCCATCGAAGGAGACAATGTGGAGCATATAAAGAAAGCTATGGAAAAGCTTACCCAGGCTTCTCATAAAATCACGGAGATGATGTACCAGAAGGCTTCTCAGCAGCAGACCCAAGGCGCTGGAGCTCAAACAGGAGAAGCCTCAACACAACAAGGCAGTGAAGGACAAAAAAAATCTGAAAAATCAGAAGAGGAAGAAGTGATTGATGCTGAAGTGGTTGACGAAGAAGAAAAAGATAAATAAATAATTAAATTTTATATAAATGAGAGAGAGAAGGGATTGCCCTTATTGAGTGTTTTTTAACAAAAAAAGGGTAATCCCAACTCAAAAAAAATTATAAAGCATTTATCATGTCTAAAGATTATTATAAAATCTTAGGAGTCGATAAAAAGGCTTCCACATCTGATATAAAAAAAGCTTACCGTAAATTAGCTCGTAAATATCATCCGGATTTGAATCCTGGTGATAAATCAGCAGAAAATAAATTCAAAGACATCCAAGAGGCTTATTCTGTTCTTAAAGATCCTGAGAAAAGAAAGCAATATGATCAATACGGGGTGGTTGGTGACCAGGAAAGAACACAAAGAGCTTACCAACAAGATTTCACAGGATTCCAAGGATTTGATTTTTCAGGATTTGGTTCGTCGTCCTTTCAGGACTTTTTTGAAAATATCTTTGGTTCTTCCCAGAAACAAACCAGATTGAGACCAGAAAAAGGTGAAGATCTTCTTTATTCCATGAAGCTTGGATTCTTTGATGCTATAAATGGGATCAAAACACGCATTAAGTTAAATCGGATGAAAGAGTGTCCCACTTGTGGGGGCATGGGAACCATGGCCGGCACAGGAAGTCAAACCTGTCAAGTTTGTAGAGGAACAGGACACACCACCATGCAAAAAGGTTCCATGAGATTTCAAACCACTTGTCCTTCATGCGGGGGGAGTGGGGTTACAAAAGGAAAAGAATGCTCTCAATGTCACGGAACCGGACATGTCAGAGAATCTGAGTTCATTAGTGTCAAAATACCTGCTGGAGTCAATACAGGGTCAAAAGTAAGGATCGCAGGAAAAGGGAATGCAGGAAAAAGAGGAGGTCCTCCCGGAGATCTTTTTATCACCATTGAAGTGGAGTCCCATCCTTTCTTTAAAAGAGAAGGATCAAATATATATGTCAAAGTCCCGATCACTGTACCAGAAGCAACTCTCGGAGCCAAAATCCCAGTTCCCACAATTAATGGAAAAAGCACCATAAAAATACCCCCTGGAACAAAATCAGGACAAAAATTTAGACTTCAAGGAAAGGGTTCTCCTAAAATCGGGCAAAAAAGCAATGGAGATCAATTTGTGGAAGTCACCATTGTTCCTCCGCCTTTTAACGATGAAAAAATTAGAAGCCTTATGAAAGAGCTCGAAAAAACCTCTGATCAAAACCCAAGAAAAAGACTAGGGGTATGAAATGACGAAAAATACGAAAGAAAAAAATAAGTATTATCACATAAGCACTGTGGCTAATATTTATGATGTTCATCCACAGACACTGAGACTTTATGAAAGAGAGGGGCTTCTAAAGCCTTCAAGAAGTAAAGGAAATACCAGACTGTATTCAGAAGAAGACTTAGAGCAGCTCGAATTTATTCTTAATTTGACCAGAGATCTAGGTGTCAATCTAGCTGGCGTAGAAGTGGCAATGAACATGAAAAAAAAGATGGAAAAAATTGAACAAGAAGTGAATCAATTCCTTAATTTCATTCGAGCGGAATTTTTTGAAGGAAAGGAAGAAGAATTTGAGAATAAAAAAGATTCCTTAATCAGACTCAATCCCACAAAAATAATAAAAATAGAAAGAAAAGAAACAAACAACCATAAATAAATGAAAAAGAGATCTCCAAGCCAGTATCAATCAAAAAACTTAAAACTTTACTTAAAGCAGATTTCTGAATTTTCTCCTCTTGATCAACAGGAAGAAAAAAGGCTGGGCCGGCGCATACAAAAAGGAGATCAGGCTGCTTTGAAAAAACTAATCGAGGCTAACTTGAAATTTGTGGTCTCTTATGTAAAAAAATATAAAGGAATGGGGTTAAGTATGCTGGATTTGATCAATGAAGGAAACATTGGGCTTATAGAAGCAGCAAAGAGATATGATCCCACAAAAAACGTTAAGTTTATTTCCTATGCAGTTTGGTGGATTAGACAGGCTATCTTTAACGCACTAACTCGAAATTCGAGAATTTATCATATTCCCCAAAAACTTTCTGACCAGGTCTCAGAAATGAAAAAAGTACGATCTAGATTAAAAAAAGACCTGGGCCGAAATCCAACTAGGGAAGAAGTGGCAGGAGCAATGAATATAAACGTACCGGATGTGGAAGACCTTGAAATCTTAGAAGAAAAAAACCTGTCGCTGAGTGATAAATACTATGATGAGGAAATAGAGTTAGGTGATAAGATAGAGGATGAAATATCCCCATCAGTAGAATATCTGATTATTAAAAACGCCATCCAAGAGCAGATAAGGGAGGTACTGGAAGAACTGGATGAAAAAGAAGCTTTTGTGCTAAAATTAAGATTCGGACTTGATGACAATAGGCCAAAAACGCTACAGGAAATCGGCGATGCACTCCATCTCACCAGAGAGAGAATAAGGCAAATAGAAGAAAAAGCAAAACGGAAATTGTCTAAATCACATACCATGCAACAACTTAGAGGGTATTTAAACTAATGAAAAAAGAAATCTGTCCTAAATGTGAAGGAACTGGTTGGATTCTGGAGACAGACTCAACAGGAAAGTCTGTAGCCAAACGATGCACCTGTTATACTGAAAACAAAGTCAAAATACTCTTAAGACAAGCAAATCTTCCTAAAAGATATGAAGAATGCACTTTTGAGAATTTTGAGATCCATAATCCTTCTCATAAAAACGCCGTTAAAATATCTAAAAAATTTGTGAAAAATTATCCAGTGCAGAACATTGGTCTGCTTTTTCAAGGTCCATGTGGGGTGGGAAAGACCCACTTGGCAGTGGCCATAATCAATGAGCTCATAAAAACCAAATCCACACCGTGTTATTTCTGCGATTTCAGGGATCTGATAAGAAATATCCAGAAAAGTTATTCTTCAGAATCATCCATGACTGAATCAGAATTGATCGCTCCTATCTTTGCTAATAATGTTCTTGTTCTCGATGAATTGGGTGCAAAAAGGACTTCCCCTTGGGTAGAAGAAACCATTTTTTATATCATCAATCATCGTTATAATCATAAAAAGCTCACACTATTCACATCCAACTATCTTGATAGGGGGGAAGAAGACGAAGACAAAAGAGAGCCTTATTTTAAGAAAAACAATTTTTTTAAAAAACAGGAGGATAGTTTAGTTGATCGGATCGGAATAAGGCTCCGCTCCCGGATCTATGAAATGTGCAAGTTAGTGACTATAGAAGGGGAGGATTATCGTAAAAAAGTGAAGCAAGCTGGCTACCGCTTTTAACTTGGATTATTCATAAAAAAATGGCGATGTTTTCATTGCTAATTTTTTTCAGCGATAAATAAGTCTTTATAAAGAAAAATGTTTTAAATGTTTATTCTGCTTTTATTTTTTATTTTAATCGCCATTTTTTTACCATAAAGGCAAGCTGATCTTTCAGAATCTGCTTCGTTGCAGGGCATTCGCGGTGAAGGACCACAGCTTCATACCCTGCGCCTTGCATCTACCGCAACCTCAGCTTGTGAATAACCCAAGTTATGGACAATGGCAGAGATATCCATCTCATAAAAGTTGCACTTCAAGGCAATTTTTGCTATATATTATGTTCCTTCACTCCTCGGTAGCTCAACGGCAGAGCGGGTGGCTGTTAACCACTAGGTTGGGGGTTCGAATCCCTCCCGAGGAGCCAGTTCTTTCCCACACGTAATATACCTCACAAAATATGAAATATTTATTGTGTCTCTGTGACTTTACAAGTAAAATAGACTCGAAATAAAAAGATAAAAAGGAGAAGTCCGCATGTCTAGTGACCATCAGGGAAGGATGCTTTCGGGAATACTGATTATTATTATCGGAGTGGTCTTTTTACTGGGAAGCCTCGGAAAACTAAATTTAGGACACTTCTTTTCCACCTACTGGCCTTTGATTTTGATCTTTGTGGGGATCTGGCATCTTATCAATCAAAATTTCCGTCAAAACGGTTTCAGCCTATTGCTCATTCTTATTGGGACTTTTTTTCTTTTAGTCAATTGGAATGTTCTCGGAGCCAATTTTTGGAAAATATTCTGGCCGGTCCTGATCATAGGTATCGGACTGTGGATTGTTCTCAAACCCAAAGGATTTAAGGGAAAAACCCCTCCAATCAAAGATGATGATCTGGGGGCTTTTATCATTTTTTCTGGAATCAAAAGGCAGGTTGAATCCAAACAGTTTAGAGGAGGAAAAGCGACCGCTCTGTTCGGAGGCATAGAGCTGGATTTCCATAAAACCATTTTGTTCGAAAACCAGGCTACCATTGAACTCACAGCGCTGTTTGGGGGGATTGAAATATTTATTCCCAAGGAATGGAAACTCGTGCTGGACAGCAGTGCTGCTTTCGGAGCCGTAGAGGACAAACGAAGAGAAGTGAATCCAGAGGACTCCAAAACAACTCTGTATATCAAAGCCACTGCTTTGTTCGGAGGCATTGAGATAAAAAATTAGTCTTGTAAGATTGAGGTCAGAATTATGAAAAATTTGATTGCCGTGGTGGATGATGAGCCAGATATAGCTGAACTGGTCAGTGTCCACTTAACAAAAGCCCGGTTTGAAGTAAAAACTTTTTTATCTGGGAATAAGTTTTATGATTTTTTATCCCGTCATAGACCAGATCTGATCATTCTAGATCTTCTTCTTCCGGATATAGATGGGCTTGAAATATGTAAAGACTTAAAAAGCAATCCAGAATTAAGTGAAATACCCATCATCATGCTCACAGCTAAAGGCGAAGAAATGGATAAAATACTAGGTCTAGAACTGGGAGCCGATGATTATGTGACCAAACCGTTTTCTCCAAGAGAACTCATTGCCCGTGTTAAGGCTGTGTTAAGAAGACCTAAGGAAGACAAAGAGATGGATAAAATTAAAGTAGGGGATTCACTTTTAATAGATCGAGCCAAACATGAAGTCTGGGTTAAAGGATACAAAATCAACCTGACCACCACAGAATTTAAAATACTTGAATTATTGGTTTCAAAAAAAGGATGGGTTTTTTCCAGAGAAAAAATATTGGATTATTTATGGGGCAGAGAAAAAGCTGTGCTGGATCGAACGGTGGATGTTCATGTCAGACACCTAAGAATAAAATTGGGGAAACAAGCAAAATTGATTAAGAATGTAAGAGGAGTGGGATATAAACTGGAAACATGAAAAAAACAATTTTCTTAAAACTATTCGGGGGATATGCCTTAATCATATTAACCCTAGGTTTGCTCATTCTTATTTTTTCACATGTCTTTGAAAAAAAATTTCATATAGAGACTCTCTCCCAAGAACTCATGGACTTGGGCCATACCATACAGCCGGAAGTCATCCAATTGTTTAAAGAAAAAAAATTAAATCAATTGGATTCCTATGCCAAAGAGTTAGGAGAAAAAATCAACACCAGAATTACGGTTATAGATTTGAAGGGAAAAGTGGTGGCTGATTCTGATAGTGATCCCCAATTAATGGAAAATCACAGATACCGGCCCGAAATCATTAGAGCCTATACAGGGGAAATTGGAAAATCTGTTCGGTTCAGTCGAACCGTAAAGGAAAAAATGCTGTATATCGGTCTTCCTTTAAGGATCGGAGGGCAGATCTCAGGAGTCCTGAGACTCAGTCTTTATTTTGAAAGAATAAATCTCTGGTTTTTCAACTTACGAAGGGATGTGGTCTTTTTTGTCTTAATTCTGATCACTCTGTCGCTCGTTGCTTCATTTATATTTTCCCGCAACATAACCAAACCCATAAAAAAAATAAGGGAAGCAGCCCAGAGGACCGCTTCCGGCGAAATGAATGTTCAAGTTCTTATAAAAAAGAGAGGAGAACTTAAGCAGCTTGCTGAAAGTTTTAATTCTATGACAGAGCGAATAAGTCAATTATTTGATGATCTGAATGCCCAAAAAGAACAGCTCATGTGTATCCTTCATACTATGGAGGAAGGACTTCTCACCTTGGATGACAAAGGAAAAATCATCTTCTGTAATGAGAATTTTAAGACAATGATTAAAAACAGGAGCCCAGAAGGAAAATTTTACTGGGAGTTTATCCGTATGCCTGAATTTAAAGACCTCGTTTCAAAATTAAAAAAAGAGCATAAAACTCAAATCAAGGAAATAAATATTGATGGAAATATATACCTGTGCAGCGCTAATTATCTTGAGGCCCGAAATGAGATGGTGATCACTTTCCATGAAATCACCAAAGAAAAGAATCTTGAAAAAATAAAAAAAGATTTTGTGATCAATGTCTCTCATGAACTGCGAACTCCTCTCACTTCCATAAAAGGGTATCTGGAAACCATAGAAGGCTTGGATAAAACCCAGAAAAAATACTTGGATACAGCCCTACGGAACACAGATCGGCTGATAAATATAGTCAAAGATCTGCTTTTAATTTCTGAGTTAGAATCAGACGAATTTGAATTAAATCAAGAGAATGTTGATATCCAAGAGCTGATCTTAAAAGTTGTGAAGATATTCAATCAAAAAATAGAGAAAAAAAGCTTGGATATAAAAATAGACATAGAAAAAAAACTTCCTTTATTCAAGGGGGATTCTTTCAAATTAGAACAAATGATCATAAACCTGTTAGATAATGCGGTGAAATACACTGAACAAGGAAGCATAGAAATATCTGCAAAAAGAACAGATTCTAAAATTGACATCACGATAAAGGACACAGGAATCGGTATACCTGATAAGGATTTACCGCGAATATTTGAAAGATTCTATGTTGTGGACAAATCTCGTTCAAGGAATGTGGGAGGAACTGGATTGGGGCTTTCAATAGTGAAACACATTGTTCATCTACATAAAGGCACAGTCAAAGTTGAAAGCAAACCTGGAATAGGCACAGCTTTTCATGTGAGTTTGCCTCTTGGATAAACATAAAGGAAAAAGGAATGAAAAAAAGTTCTCAGACCTTATCCACTAACAGACAGATTGCCTTTTATCTCTTTATTTCAGCAGTGTTTCTTTTAAACTTTGTCTCCTGTGAAAAAACTGAACCAAACTCCTCACAGGTGAAACCTGGTATTGAGGTTTTTTTAGAAAAACATATTGATCTGGTTAAAGGAAAAAGAGTGGGCCTGGTTACAAATCCTACTGGAGTGGACACTTATCTCAAAACAGCTATTGAGCTTTTATTCCAGCACCCGGATATCAACCTGACTGCTCTTTATGGTCCAGAGCATGGAGTCAGAGGAAACGCTCAAGCAGGAGAATATGTGCCTTTTTATATGGATGAAATTTATCATCTTCCTGTGTTCAGCCTTTATGGGCAAACCATGAAACCAGATGACAGTATGATCAGCCACATCGATGAATACATGCGTTCTTTTGATACACAAAACAAAGAAAAAGCACCTAATAAACAAATGGTTTCTAAACTGGATGTCATGATATTCGACATCCAAGATGTAGGCACCCGAATATACACCTATGTCGCCACCATGGCTTTTTGTATGCAGGCCTGTGCTGAAAACAACATTGAATTTATTGTTCTTGACCGTCCAAATCCCATAAATGGCATTGATTTAGAAGGCCCTGTGCTGAAATATCCTGAGTTCAGTTCTTTTGTGGGCCTTTATCCTATCCCGGTAAGACATGGCATGACTATAGGCGAATTAGCTCTTTTGTTTAATGATTCTTTTTTTGAAAAAAAAGTTACTTTAAAAGTTATTCCCATGAAGAGTTGGAAAAGAGATATGTGGTATGATGAGACTTTAATGCCGTGGGTGATCCCTTCACCTAACATGCCTACTCTGAACACAGCCATGGTCTATCCCGGACAGGTCTATCTGGAAGGAACTAATATATCTGAAGGCAGAGGAACCACAAAACCGTTTGAATTGTTCGGAGCTCCCTGGATTGAGGCCAATCATCTCACTCAAATTCTTAACTCTCTGAACCTGCCTGGAGTGAGATTTAGAGAAGCCTGGTTTAAACCCGTGATGTCAAAATATAAAGGAAAATTGTGCGGAGGCTCTCAGATCCATATAACAGACAGAGACCTTTTCAAACCATTTGAATGTACGCTTTGGATTGTTAAAACCATTAGGGAAGAATATCCTGAGCATTTCAGATTTCATGAGGAGTATTTTGATAAAATAATGGGGACAGATCAAATACGACAAGCTTTAATCAAAGGAACTTCGATCAAGAAAATAACAGATTCCTATCAAAAAGAACTTGTGTCATTTAAACGAAAGAGAGAAAAATATCTGCTCTATTCTCCTTGAGAAAAATATCATGACTCCAGACCATCAAACAGGTTCTGATTACGAATCAAACGTAAGAAGAATCTCCATCATAGGCTTAATTGTTAACATCTTCCTTTTCATAATCAAATTATTATTGGGTATATTTGGTCAAAGTCAGGCTTTGACAGCTGATGCCTTTCACTCTCTATCAGATTTCACAACAGATGTCTCTATTGTATTCGGAGTAAAGTTCTGGTCAAAACCACCTGATGAACGCCATCCTTACGGACACAGGAGGATTGAAACCATCATAACCATAATCATATGCGTTATTTTGCTTATTGCTGCTTTTTCCTTGGGATATAATGCCATTTTAAGTCTCAAAGGAGAATCCAAAGGGCCTCCTCAATTCATAGCCTTTATAGGAGCTCTGATATCTATTATTTCCAAGGAAATTCTCTACAGATTGACTTTAAAAACAGGAAAAAAAGAAAAGTCAAAAGCCCTTATTGCTAATGCTTGGCATCACCGGACAGATGCCTTAAGTTCCATCCCGGTTGGAGTGGCTATTCTGGTTACTCTCATCGATGAAAAATTAGCCTTCTTAGACCAGGTGACAGCCCTTTTAGTCTCATTTTTTATTCTCTATGCAGCCTATAAACTTCTCAAACCCTCATTATTAGAGATCATAGGAACAGGACTTTCAGAAAAAACAAAAAATTTATTAAGTCATTAATCCACTCCGTCAAAGAAGTCAAATCCGTTCACGAAGTCAGGAGTCGGCAGATGGGCTCAGGATGGTTTGTTGACCTTCACATCCAAGTTGATGCGAATATGACCGTTGAGAAAGGTCATAAAGTGGCTGAATCTGTGAA
>DASRVI010000038.1:0-18996 GCA_035655135.1 Acidobacteriota bacterium
CTGATAAGGCATATGTTATCGCAGATCATTTCAACCTGTTCCATTCTGTGAGTGGAAAAAATAATGGTCACTCCCTCATCCCTCATCTCCAGCATAATATCTTTGAGCAGTTTTGTATTAACCGGATCAAGACCGCTGAAAGGTTCATCCAGGATGATGAGTTCAGGTTTATGGAGCACTGTGGCAATAAACTGAACTTTCTGCTGCATTCCCCTGGATAACTCTTCGACTTTTTTATCTCTCCATTCTAAAAGGTCAAATCTTTTGAGCCATTTGTCAATGGCATCTTTGGCTTCGTTTCTCCTAAAATCTTTCAGCTGGGCTAGAAAAACAAGCAGTTCACCCACTTTCATCTTGGGATAAAGGCCCCTTTCTTCAGGAAGATATCCAATTCTCCTTTTCATCTTTTCGCTCATTTTCTCCCCGAGAACACGGATGCTGCCTTTATCAGGGATGATAACATTCATGATCATTCGTATGGTGGTGGTTTTTCCAGCTCCATTGGGTCCGAGAAGTCCATAAACACTGCCTGAGGGAACATCAAAAGATAAATCCTTTACAGCAAAAAAATCCCCATATTGTTTGGTTATATTCTTGACATCAATGGCTTTCATTTTCATTTCCTATTGTGGACTGTTTTAAAATAAAAATTTTCATTATTATAAGAGTTTGTTATTTTTTAGGCAAATCAGAAAATTCTTAGCGGCACGGTCAAATACAATTGATGGTTAACTATTTAATTTATTTGTCGTATATTAAAGGGAACTCAAAATGGAGAAGAGCCAATGAAAAAAGGAAAATACCTTCTGATCATTTTTTTAATATTTTTTATTCTTCTTGCCGCCACTTTTATTTCCTTTTTCTTTTATGAATTCGCCAGGCCCCCCAGTATTAAGCCTGGATCATGTCTAGAGATCAACCTCTCAGGAGAGATTGTGGAAAAGTCCTATCCGGATTTTTTTCTCACTCTGATGAGGAAGCAGCAGCCTCTTTCCATGTACGATATCTGGACTAATGTCCGCAAAGCCAAAGTCGACCCGAAAATTGACAGCATCCTATTGAGATTGGGATATATGCACTGCAACTGGGCAAAGACCAATGAAATAAGAGAAATGCTGTTGGATTTTAAACAATCAGGGAAAAAAGTGTATGCCTATATTGAAGAATCCTTTGAACTGGATAAAGAGTTTTATATGGCCACTGCCTGCGATAAAGTCATTCTTCATCCAGAAGCCATATTGATAATCAATGGAATCGGCGGATACATACCGTTTGTGAAAAAAATGCTGGATAAGATCGGGGTGGAAGCTGAAGTGGAACGAGTTGAGGAATATAAAACCGCTTACAATATGTTCACCCAAGACCATCTCACTCCTGCTCACAGAGAAATGATGGAGTCAATTTACAGTGAAATTTTTTCCATTTATAGTGAAACCGTATCCAAAAAACGAGAAAAAACAATCCAGGAATTTAAAGACCTGCTGGACCATGCCTTTTTCCAGGGTCAAGAGGCAAAAAAAGCAGATCTGGTGGATGAAATTTTTTATGAAGATGAATTATGGGACCTTATCAATGGAAAGAATAAAAAAACACCCAGGGTCAGCCACACCCAATATTTAAAAACTTCCGCCTCTTCATTAGGTCTTAATAAAGGCAAAAAAGTGGCTCTTCTTTATGGAATGGGACCTATACTCACAGGCGAAGGGACCTATTCCACTATGGGCAGCCGCACCGTTACAAGATGGATCAGAAAAGCCAGAAAAGATGATTCCATCAAGGCCATCGTGTTTCGTGTGGACAGTCCGGGAGGCTCTGTGGCTGCTTCAGATTCTATATGGAGAGAAGTCACACTGGCAAAAAAAGAGAAACCTTTTGTGGTCTCCATGTCTGACATGGCTGGCTCTGGCGGCTACCAGGTTTCCATGGCCGCTCATAAAATCGTGTCCCATCCACAAACTTTGACTGGCTCTATTGGGGTCATCTTTTCAAAATTCAATATGAAAGAACTTTACCAAAAAATTGGAGTTACAGGAGATAAAATCACTTTTGGAGATAAGGCTGACATTCTGACTACTTTCAGGAAAAGCACAGACGAAGAGAGAGCGTTTTTAAAGCAGATGATTCTGGAAACCTATGACCATTTTATCACAAAAGTCGCCAACAACCGGGGCATGACCAAACAAGAAGTGGATAAGATCGGAAAAGGAAGAGTCTGGACAGGGAGCCAGGCAAAAAAAATAGGGCTGGTCGATGAAATCGGCGGTCTCTCCAAAGCTGTGGAGATAGCCAAAGAAATGGCTGGAATCCCCTTGGATGAAGAAGTGAGATTTGTTGTGCTGCCCAAAAAAAAATCTCTTTTTGAAATGCTTTTTAGCGGACCTTCAACCCTAACAAAAAATGAAAATTTGGTTTTCCCTGTATTCAATAGAAAAGTCCAGGAAGTGCTTTCCACCTTTCAGGTGCTTAAAAATGAAGTCATATGGGCGCTGATGCCTTTCTGGATCGCCCCCGAATAAAAAAGAAAAACAGGTGTGGCTTAGCTCTCGGATAGATTTTTAACGCCATTCTTCTTCGTTTTTCTCGGCGCTTCCGTAACTCCCCCCGTCCGTGGGTCAGACATACTCAGCGCCCGGCTTCGCCGGGTACCCTCGAAAAGCCTCATCCAAAGGCTAAATCTATCATGTCGCTGCAGCCACACCTGTTTTTCTTGAGGCATGCGTTGTCAATGTGCGAAATAGTTAATCTGGTTATTCACGAGCCGAGGTTGCTGCAGATGCGAGGCACAGGGCATGAAGTCGTGGTCTTTCACTGCGAATGCTCTGTAACGAAGCAGATGCAGTGAGACCGGCTCGCCTGAAAGGTAAAATCAGCCTGCATACAAAACAAATCATTGAAATATATATAATCATCATGTTCTTTTCATAAAAGCATTAATAAATAAATTAATAGACAATAGATGAAGATAAATCATCAGCGCTAGCTTCAGGGAAATTCAGGTGTGGCTGAAGCGACATTGAAGATTTAGCCTTCTGAGTGCTGTTTTTGAGGGAACTCAGCGGAGCTGAGCTGGGAGCATGTCTGACCCACGGACGGGGGGAGTTGCGCAGCAGCCGAAAATACAGTGCGAAGAATGGCGTTAAAAATCTGAACGGAGCACAAGCTTTACCTGAATTTCATCTTAATAGGCGTATGAGGAAGGGCAAATATTCCTAAACTCACAATAATTACAGTGATGCCAATCTGGCTCAGCAGGGAAGGCGCCGCTTCTGATTCCTTGTTCTGCTTTTTTAACGCATTCAGCCACATTCTCCAGCTCTTTGGTCCCTTTAGGAGCTCTTCCAATAATGTCTGATTCCAAAAAATGAAGCTGGGTTTCTAACAGTTCTTCCTCCTCTGTTTTTAAAAAAGACAAAGCATAAATGTCCATTTGCAGAGCCTTCCGGGTCTTTTTATCAGCTTCTTCCTGGTCTTTGACCTGGGTGGCTTTGAAATCAACGATCACAGCTCCGTTTTCAACCTTATCCACCCTATCCCAGCGTCCAGTAAAAAGGATATTCTCTTCTTTCCACTTGAATTTTTTCTCGAGATAAAAAGGAATTCTGCCGGAAGCCTCTTCCCTTTTATGAAATCGACGCAGGGCCTCTTCTCCAGCCTGTTTTTTCATCTCTTCATGTTCCCTGCTGAGAAATCCTTCATTGATCCAGTGTTCCTGATAATACTCAATCACATCCTCTATACCTAAATTCTCTCCCAACATCCTTTTTTTTAAATAAAAATGGACTGTATCATGCAGGACTCTTCCAAAAACCAAATTGTAGTGAGGAAGAACCGGGATCCGCAGTATATGCCTGAATTTATACTTTAGGGGACAGGTCAAATAGTCATCCACCCGATAAAAACTCAAGCGAATCACCCCTTTGTTTTTCTCTTCTTTAACAGGATAAGGAGAAGTGACCGGAGGAGCGTATCGTTTGATCTCTTCTTCTGGTGAAGTCCGTATAGTCTGGTCCGGAGCTTTGGCAAGGTCCAGGGCTTCCAGCACAAATGGGCTGACTTTCTTCAACCGCTTCAGACCATAATCTTTGGCCCAGGTTAAATAAAGAATGTTTTTGGCCCTGGTCATTCCAACGTAAAAAAGACGTCTCTCTTCCTGCATATGGACCTTATTGAGCTCTTTGGATGGGAGGGCTTCTTCGCCTGAGGTCCTCTTTTTTATAAGTCCATCAGGAAACGGAATCTTCTCTCTTCTCATTCTCCCTGGGAATCTGTCTGTGATAAGGCTCACCATAAACACAATAGGAAATTCAAGTCCTTTAGCCTTGTGAACAGTGAGAACATTGACCGCATCCTCCTCCAGTTCTGCTTCAGCCGTAGCTGGATTATCGCCAACCTGTTGAAGAAGCTCCAGATGCTGGGCAAACGATTGAATAGAATCATCCCCTGAGAGATCGGAAAAGCCTTTCAGTTTATCAAAGAACAAACGAATATTTTTTATTTTTATCTCATCTTCAAGGTCTTTTTTCTCAACCAATGCTTTTAGATAACCGCTCCTTTCAAGAAAGGAGTACAACACCCGGCCTGCATTTTGGGTGCTTGAATATTCCACAAAATAGAGGAGGTCATTAAAAATTTTCTTTATCTTCTGCTTCGATTCATTTGAAATCTCAAAGGGCAGTTCATCTTTGTTTATTTCTTGAAAAGCTTTATGAAGGGGCCAATTCTTTTTTGAAGCATAATTGGAGACCTTTGTTAAGTCATAAGCACTGACATCATATACCTCAGATAATGAAAGGCGGAACAAGCTTTTGCTGTCCTCAAAGTCTGTGAGTATCTGAATGAAAGATATGAGAAGACGCACTTCTTCCCTAGAATAGAGTCCCCGACTTCCGGAAAAGCGAAAAGGAATTTCCTTCATGTTTAAGGCTCTGAGGAATGGGTCTGCGTCCGCATTTCTTCGGACCAGAACGGCAAAATCTTTGTAATGGAATCCTTCCTCAATTTTTTCAGTTATGATCTCAGCCACTCTATCGGCTTCATGGGAAAGAGTATCAAATTGAAGTTTGAATATATTCTTACCTAATCGTTTTTTAGCTGCTTTAAGGGATTTGTCTATGTTCTCCCTCATTTCCAGGCGGTAAGGATTGTTGTGCTGGATCAGTTTATAAGCAGAATCAAGCACAGCCTGAGGGGAACGATAGTTCTGATTGATCACCACTCTTTTTGTATCCGGATACATTTTGCTGAAGTCTAATATATTGCTCAAAGAGGCTCCGCGGAACCGAAATATACTCTGGTCATCATCCCCCACTACAGTGATGTTTCTATGACTTCCGGACAAAAGCTTCAGCATCTGGAACTGGATGTAATTGGTGTCCTGAAACTCATCCACCAAAATGTATTTATATTTTTCCTGGAATTCTTTGAGCACTGAGGACTTCTGGCGGAACAGTTCCACAGCCAGCACCACCTGGTCCTCAAAATCTATTTTTCCTTGCTCCACTAGAATTTTCTGGTATTCCTTATAAACTCGGGCTATCTCCATATGCTTGAGAGCCACCTCTCTGTCTGAAGATTCCCGGGCATCTTCTTTCATCTTACGGGCATACTTCAAATATTGCTCAGGCTTTATATCCTCTTGTTTGAGCCTTTTGATGGCCGCTAAAATCTCCTGTATGTGTTTGAAGGGACGGCTTAAGGGTCTGTAATATTCAAGAGGCAATCTAAAAAGGTTCTCCCTGAAAAAAATAGACTGGTCCACTTCATCCAATAACTTAAAATCTAGGGGAAGCCCTATTTCATGCGCGTAATCCCTGAGAATACTTTCCCCGAAAGAATTAAAAGTAGCGACATCCACAAAAGAATAACTGTAAGGGATCAGGATATCCACCCTTTCCTCCATTTCATTGGCAGCTTTTTCTGTGAATGTGACAGCTAATATTTGCTCTGGCCGGGCATATTTAGCTGAGATCAAATAGGCAATCCGATGGGTGAGGACCTTGGTCTTTCCTGTCCCGGCTCCGGCAATAATCAACAGAGGACCTTGAGTGTGATTGACTGCTTTTCTTTGTTCTGTGTTGAGTTCTTTCAGCAAGTCTTTCATGACAAACGCCCGGAATTTATTTCAAGTTAATGGAATTTTGAACCATACGGTCTTGGAATCAAAGCTCTTTTTAGAACGCTTTCTTTAAACCTTATTTCTTTACCACCACGATTTCTTCGGGTTTGACCAACCAGAGTTTTTCTCGAGCCTTTTTTTCCAATGTCTGGGGATTTTTTTTTAGCTCCTCGATTTCTTTTTGCAGTTCCTGTTTCTCCGCCTCCAGCTGCTCTGCTCTTTCAATCAGCTCCTGCTTTTTCTGCTTGGCTTTATATGTATCTAACAGTCCATTTTTTCCAAAAAAAGAAACCATGATCAAAACAAAAAATAAAAAAGCCAAACCTGCCGTGTAAAGATTTTTTCGGAAGGTTGAGGATCCGTTTTCTTTTTTTGCCATCTATTCAACCAGCTCTAATCCTGAATCTATAAGTTCTGCCAGGTCTTTATTTGTTCCCGCTTCTGCATAGCACCGTATCACAGGGACTGTCCCTGAAAAACGAAGCAGCATCCAATCATCATCTGAAAAATTAAACTTGATTCCATCCACAGTATGGGTGCTCAGGACTTTTCTTTGGTTTATTTTATCAGGAGGATTCTTAACAAGATCTTTAAATTTTTGCTTTCTCTTTTCTGTCAAATCAATTTTGATCTGCTTTCTTACTTTTCTTCCGTGTTTTTTGAATAATTCTTCGGTCAACTCGGAAAGACTCTTTCCCTCTAGAGATATCATTTCAGCAACCAGAAGACCTGCGAAAATGCCATCTTTCTCAGGGAGATGGCCCTTGATCACCAAACAAGCACTTTCTTCCGCCCCGAACACGATCTTCTTTCTTAAAAACAGATCAGCAAGGTACTTAAATCCAACCGGAGTTCGGTACAATTCAAGTCTGTAGTTACGGGCTATCTTGTCCAGTAAATGAGTAGTAGCCACTGATCGGCCCACTCCGCCTTTCAATTTCTTTTTTGTCACTGAATATTCAAGGAGCAGGGCAAGAACTAAGTCAGGATCCACGAATTGTCCTTTTTCATTTAAAATTCCGAACCTATCTCCGTCTGAATCAGTGGCAATCCCTAAATGGCAGTTCTTCTCTTTTATGACCTTCCTCAATTCCCACAGGTTTTCTCCCCGACAAGAAGGTGTGATCCCTCCGAAATAAGGATCAACATAGCCGTGAAGCTCCTCTATGGGAATGTGATTCTCTTCCAAAATCTCATCTAAGTATTCTCTGCTGGTTCCGTATAAAAGATCGACTCCTATTTTAATGCCTGATTTTCTTATGGTCTCAAAATCGATTTTTTTCTGAATATCATTCAAATAGTCCTGCTGGAGATCAATTTTTTCAATATATTCCACTTTAGAATAATAAGGACATGAACTGTAATTTTTTAAAAGATTTTTTATCTCCTCCTCTATCTTATCAGTCACTTGGGGAAGCGCAGGAGCTCCAGTTTCAACATTAAATTTAAGCCCATTGTATTCGGGTGGATTAAAAGAAGCTGTGAAATTGATTCCGCCCTGGGCTTTTCGAGAGATAATTTGAAATGATTGGGCTTGGGAGGGAGAATCCCGATCCGCGATACAAACATGAATCCTATTGTGAGAGAGCACTTTGGCAGCTTCTAAAGCAAACCTTTCAGAAAGAAAACGGGTGTCGTAATTAACAATGACACGTATATCGCGGCCGAATTTTTTCTTCAAGTAGTTGGCAATAGCTTGAACTACTGTCCGGACATTTTGAAAAGTGAATTCCTCCCCCATTATCGCGCGCCAACCAGAGGTACCGAATTTAATCATGTCCAATTGAACAAAAATTATCACAAGTTCTGTCTAAAAGCAATACAAAACAATAATTTTTATGTATTTTACTTTTTCTTGTCTGTCATGGGTACAAAACGGACTCCTAGTATCTCTTTTTTGACCATCTCACCTTGTTTTTTTTGGACTAAAGTCAGTATCTGAAAAGAAGAAGGATTCCCTAATGGAATAACCATTCTGCCCCCTTCTTTGAGCTGCTTGAAAAGGGTTGGGGGCACCTTTTCCGAAGCGCAGGTCACAATCACCGCATCATAAGGAGCATGTTCCTCCCAGCCTTTATTACCGTCCCCCCATTTCACTTGAACCTGATCGTAACCCAACTCCTGGAGTCTGTACTCAGCTTTTTCTGCCAGCTCCTTTATGATTTCAATGGTATAAACCTGATCTGTCAAATGAGCCAGGACAGCGGCTTGATACCCAGAGCCGGTTCCAATCTCAAGCACTTTATCTCCTTTTTCAATTTCAGCTGTCTCTGTCATTAAAGCAACTATATAAGGCTGCGAAATAGTCTGCTCTGCTTCTATGGGAAGAGGATGGTCTGAATAAGCCAAGTGGCGGTAGCGTTCGTTTAAAAATAAATGCCGTGGGACTTCCCTCATAGCCTGAAGAACCCTCTCATCGCTGATACCTCTCTGCTGAACCTGGTATTTGACCATCCTTTTTCTCTGTTCAGCATAAGTATCCTGGATCTTCTTTAGGTCTGCCCGGCAGAAAACAATAAAAAGAAACGATACCAAGCCCATAATCATCCAAATTTTTATACTTGTTTTATCTCTCATTGATGACCTTCCCCTCATTAATATTCTCTATTTATGATACACTAAAACCCCTCCCCTTTTCAAAATTTCACATTAGACACAAGCATTTCCAAAACCGTGATACACGTTAAGTATTATGTTTATTAAGGGGAGAGGGCAAGGGATGAGGAATCCCCTGCCCTTCCTCTTATAATAGGTCTTGAAGAGGCTTTCCATTAACCTGAATTATTTTACTTTAACTAGTGAGAATTGAAGATATGTATATGCCATGGACAATGAAGACGAAAAGGCATGAACGCAAGCCTTAGGAAATTTGGGTGTGGCTGAAGCGACATTGAAGATTTAGCCTTCTGATGAGTTTTTCGAGGGTACCCAGCGGAGCTGGGCGACGAGTATGTTTGACCCACGAACGGGGGGAGTTGCGCAGGAGCCGAGAAAAACGAAGAAGAATGGCGTTAAAAATCTGAACGGAGCACAAACCATACCCAAATTTCCACCATATTTTATGAATATCAGGAAAAATCATCTTTACAGGTGAGATAAAACAGCTTAAAATCACCCATAACATAACCCTGAAGGAGGATTGACGGATCTCCATAAAAAGACATATATATGTATATAAATGGACAAAAATTTATATATTTATTTACTTTTCGGGGGAAATAAGGTAAAAAAATGTTAAGATTTCTATTTGACAAAGGTGATTTATTTTGGTAATAAGTACTCAGGTCAGGAAAGGTGAGCAAAAAAACGCATGAGAAAGAAAGCGGTTTACCCCGGTTCCTTCGACCCTATAACAAACGGCCATGTTGATATTATAGAAAGGGGATTAAACATTTTTGACCAAATAAATATTGCTGTTTTAAAAAATCCCAAAAAAGAGCCTTTATTCACGACTAAAGAAAGAGTAGGAATGATTGAAAGCATATTTAAAGATACCAAAAGGATAAAAGTGATGTCATTTCATGGGCTGCTGGTTGATTTTGCCAGAAAAATAAATTCTAATATTGTGATCAGAGGTTTGAGGGCAGTCTCAGATTTCGAGTATGAATTCCAGATGTCTTTAATGAACCGAAAGCTGGCTCCAGACATTGAAACACTCTACATGATGCCGGCTGTAGAGTATTCTTTTTTAAGTTCACAATTAGTCAAAGAAGTCTGCCTGTTAGGAGGCTGCTTGGAAGGATTGGTCCCTTCTTCCGTAGAAGAAAAATTAAGCAATAAACTAAAAAAAAATAAAAATATAACTTTATAATAAGGATATAAAAAATGCTCGGAATCGGACAGTCAAAACAACCAATAGGATTTGACATTGGCTCTCACTCCATAAAAGCTGTCGAGCTGAAGCCCAAACGGGGAAAAGAAGAAGGATATGTATTGAAAAAGATCGGCTATGAACTTCTTCCCCCGGACGCCATTGTCGAAGGGACCGTCATTGACTCAGCAGCTGTTGTCGAGACCATCAAAATGATTTTTGATGAAAATAAAATATCTAATAAAAATGTCGCCATTTCCATCTCTGGAAACTCAGTCATTATCAAGAAAATTTCTCTTCCTCCTATGGAAAAAGAAGAATTGGCAGAATCAATCATATGGGAAGCCAAACACAATATTCCATATCCTTATGAGGAAACAAATGTGGACTATGCCATTCTCCGTCCCCCGAGTCATGCCGAAGAAAGAAATCTGGATATATTGCTGGTTGCTGCCAAAAAAGACAAAATTGCCAACTACAGCAATGTCATCAGTCAAGCCCGTAAAAATCTTGAGTCGATTGAAGTGGATGTTTTTGCACTTCAAAATGCCCTCGAATACAATTACCCTGAGATTTTCAATGATAAAACAATTTCTATCATAAACTTAGGGGCTAATATCACAAACGTGATCATCATAGAAAAAGGAATTCCCCAGCTGTTCAGAGATCTTTCCATTGGAGGTTCCTTTTTTACAGAAAATCTCAGCAAGGATTTAAGCATTAGCTTTGATGATGCTGAAAAGCTCATCAAGGGACTTCCTGTGCAGAATATTCAAGCTGACCAATACAAAACTGTATTGAATATGAACATCCAAAACCTTTTGGATGAAATCGAGAAAACCTTCTCCTTTTATGAAGCCGGAGAAAAAACAGGGAGGAAAATTGATTTTGTCTTTTTGAGCGGAGGGCTTTCTAAATTAGAAGACCTTCACGCCGGTTTTGAACAAAAATTCAAAATCAAGAGTGACATCCTCAATCCATTTAAAAATATCGAGTATGATGAAAAAAAATTCGACTCTATATACTTCGATGAGCTTTATGCTCTTTTCGGAGTGGCCACAGGTTTGGCACTAACAAAAACGGAAAAATAAACCATGATAAGGATCAATTTATTAAAGCCCGGGAAAAAAGAGGTTTCAGAGGCGCCCGCCGCCCCTGAACCTGAAATAAGAGAAAAGAAAACTCAGCTTCCATATATGCTTATCTTCCTTCTGGTCATCGTTCTCATAGGAGCTCTTTTCCTAATCCAAAAAAGAGAATTAGATAATGAAAGGGCTCTCTTGGAAGACGCTAAGGCTGAGAAGCAAAGCCTTCAATATGTCCTTGCGAAACTTGAAGAAATGGAAAATCAGAAGCAAGTGCTCTCCAGAAAAATTAATCTGATAAGCCGTCTTAAAGCAAGACAAGGGACCGGCGTTATTATTATGGATGAACTGAGCAAAAATCTTCCGGATTGGGTTTGGCTGACTGAAGTTGACTATAAAGAGTTCAACATTCACATTAAAGGCAAATCTCTATCCAATAATCTGATCGCAGACTTTATCTCAAACTTAGAAGAAAGCAGATACTTCAGCAATGTAAATCTCATCTCCTCAACACTGAGAGAAACCAGGAACAACAAATATCTCGAATTTTCACTCAACACCCAATTTGTCTTTCCTTACACTCCAATTGAAACGGGAGAAAGCATAAAGGAGAATTCCCAATGAGAGACTGGCCTTGGTACGGATATGTTGTGGTGGCTCTGATCATCTTTGGGTTCTTTTATTTTATCCATTACAAACCCACAAATAATGAGCTGAAAAGCGTCAGAGAAGAAAGGATCAAAGTAGAAAAAGAGGTTGAAATGCTGAAGCAGAAAAAAGAAGAGCTGGACCAGATTGAACAAGAAATAAAGATTATGAACGTTCAATTAAAAAGTCTGGAAGCTATCATCCCCCAAGAGGAAGAAATTGATGTCATCTTAAGAAGAATCCAGCAGCTGGCCCATGATTCAAGGATAGATATTATTCAGTTTATTCCAAAACCATTGATCAATAAGGAATTTTTCTCTGAAAAGCCCATATCTATGGAGCTAACTGGAAACTATCATAATATTGCGATATTCTTCAGCAAAATAAGCAACTTTTCCAGACTTTTTACCATGGAAAATTTTTCTATAAAAGCTTTGAGGGATCAAACTTCAGCACTGACAGTAAGGACTAATTCAACTGCCAAGACCTATGTATTCCATGAAGAAGCGGCTCAAGAAGAAGAAAAAACAGGAGAGGTGAAATAATGAAAAAAACAATTTTTGTTTTATTACTGTTATGTGTATTTTTATCCACCTCTACTCTCACACCCTGCTTTGCTCAGGAAGAAAAGAGTCAAGAAGAAGAGAAGAGTGCCGCTATAGAGCAAATACAGAGAAGCTTCTATACTTATAATCCTGCTGGAAGGCGCGATCCGTTCAGAGACTTATTAGCAGGAACGGAAGCTGATGAGGAAGCAGGGATAAAAGCTGTCTCAGAAATGTCTATAGATGATATTATTCTTATTGGTATTCTTAAAATAAAAGACAATCTTTTCGGAATCATTAGAGGCCCACAGGGATTTCCTTTTCGAATCAATGAAGGTGATAAATTCAAAGATGGTTTTGTGCTGACTATCGAAGGAAAAAAGATCATTTTTAGGAAAACAAAAAACAGAGGAATCCCTTTGTCAAGACCTATTAATGTAACCAAAGAAATAAATCCAGAGGAGCGATAATATGAAAGGGAAAAAATATTTACAGGGAGTCGCCTTTCTATGCATTTTAGCGCTTGCCAGCGGATTTCCAATTTCCGGCGAAACCAAAGTAGTCACCAACAGCCTCTCCCTGCAGAATGAACCAACCAGCATTAAAGTCATATTAAAATCTGAAACCCCTTTTCATGTGACTCATTCTTTTTATTCTACTGAACCTGATTCCAGAATCGTTCTGGAAATGGACAAATTACCCCCAGATCTGAACTTACAATCAGATTTTAGTCCTCATTCACTCATCCAAGACATTAAGGCTGCCAGTAAAGAAAACAGCCAGCCTCTTATTCTTATCGACCTAAAACAGAGGATGCCCTATACCATTTCTAATTATGGAACATCAGCGGTCGTTGAAATCAACAAGGCTCAAACACATCTAACAGAATATCCTCTAACCCACGAAAAAAGAGAAATAATACAAGAAGGAAAGGACTCCTCCATCTATCTCAGGGATATTCAGATAACTGAAGGTGAAAACAATATTGACGTTAAAGCAGTCGTGACAGACAATCCGGTTCCTAATGTATTTGTTCTTGAAAACCCCCTCAGATTGGTGGTGGATCTCCATAACACACTGGCTTCAAAAAATTCATTCAATTACTCCATTAATAAATTTGGAGTGGCCAATTTAAGAATAGGCCAATTTCAGGTTTCCAATCCCTATACCATAACCAGAATGGTCTTTGACCTTGAAGAGCCGGTATTCTACAAACTGAATCAGGAAAACGGCTTCTTTAACATCTCCTTTTATAAGAGCCAAAAACTTCAGTTCTCTGAGCCGGCTCCGGAAATACCGGAAGAACCGCCCATTCCAAAAGAAAATAAAACCAGTTCCACAAATGAGACCTCTCAGAACAACTCTTCTCAAAAAGAGGAAAATAGCTCAAAAAAATTAAACGAAGATGCCACATCCAACGGCTCTCAAAAACAGCAGTTTCAATATGAACCTAAGACCATTACTTCTGAAGAAACCAAATACTCAGGACAGCTTATAAGTCCTAAGTTCAAAGACGCTGAACTCCAAGATGTGATTATGGTGATCTCTGAAATCGCAGGTCTGAATGTTATTTTTGACCCGAGTGTGAGCGGCACAGTAACCTGTGACTTCACTGATATTCCGTGGGATCAATTCTTAGACCTTATCTTAAAAACCAACAAGATGGGAAAAAGCATCGAGGGAAATGTGCTCCGTGTTGCCCCGATTTCTGTGCTGACTAGAGAACAGGAAGAACAACAAAAATTAGAGGAAAGCCAAGAGATGGTAGGCCCTGTATTAGTGAAAACCTTTACTCTTTCATACTCAAAAGCCCAAGAAGTTCAGAGTCTGTTGAGCACTAAGATCTCTAGTAGAGGAGAAATCATTGTTGACTCCAGAACCAACACCCTCATCATCTCTGATGTTAGGGAAAAAATGAACCTTATGGAAAAATTGATAGATGTCTTTGACACACCCACACCTCAGGTATCCATTGAAGCAAGAATCGTGGAAGCTACCTCCAGATTTATAAGGAATCTGGGTATACAGTGGGGGTGGAAAGGAATTGCTGATCCCTTCTTTGGAAACCAAACCACTCTCAAATTCCCCAATAAAATCTTAGTTGACGGCGCTCAAATTCCTCAGGGAATCACCACAAAAGGAATCGGGGGGCCGCTTGGTGGATACGGTATCAATTTGCCAGCTCCGGAATTTGCGGGTGTTGCTGGATTTTCTTTTGCTAATATCATGGATACTTTCCGGCTGGACCTCGCCTTAAGTGCTTTGGAAAGGGCAGGTACCGGAAGAATAATCTCTGCACCAAAAGTAACCACCCAAAATAATCAGGAAGCTGAAATCATTCAAGGCAGACAGATCCCTGTACAGACTGTCGCCAATTTTACAGTCACCACCAGATACGTAAACGCAGCACTGGAACTCAGAGCCACTCCTCAAATAACCGCAGAGGGAACCATCATAATGAGTATTGAGATACAAAATAATGCAGCAGACTTCTCTAACCTGGTCAATGGAATTCCCCCCATTATAAGACAAAGCGCTCAAACCACAGTTATGGTTCCTGACGGAGGAACAACTGTTATCGGCGGCATATACAGAACAGAAGATTCCATAACCAGAGAGAGAATACCGTTTCTGCATCAAATCCCGATATTGGGCAATCTGTTTAAATCCTTTGCCCGGACCAAAGAAAATAGAGAACTACTTATCTTTATAACACCAAGAATTATTAGGTAAAAAGGTGGAAGATGATGAAAAAAACAACTCATATAATCAAATTAACAGTCATTTTTTCAGTAGTGATTCTGCTTTACGCGTGTAATCCTATTGAGAATGAAACCACATCAACAAGCCTACTGTATGTAGATTCTATAATGGGAACTGATATTGAAGACAATGAAGTCAACTTTGTCCAATCAGATGTGGCTGTACAGAGTGGTGATAGCTCACAATTCTCGGTTACAGCTGACCTGGTCACCGCAACTCTAGGAGTGAGAACCATTGAACCAGAGCCAATTTTAGGAACTTCTCAATACAACAACGTCATCTTAACACGTTATGTGGTCACTTATTCCAGAACAGATGGAAATAATGTGGAAGGTGTTGATGTTCCTTATTCTTTTGAAGGATCCCTCTCAACTCAAATCGCTGTGGGTTCTACCCAGAGCTTGTCCATTGTTATTGTCAGAGAAGCAGCTAAGCTGGAACCTCCTCTGATTGACCTTAAAGATGGAGGCGGGGATGTTATCCTAACCGTTAATGCAAAAATAGACTTCTATGGACACGACATGGCAGAAAGAAATGTAAAAGCAACTGGATATATAACCATTTACTTTGCGAATTATGTCAATGATTAAGGATAAAAAAATGAATATGAAAAAAAATTCAATAATAACAATCACTTTTCTTTTCTTTGTAATATTGATAACAGGTTCCTGTACCCGCTCTGAGGTGGAAGAACCCTCCCCTCTTGGTCCATCCACTATATCTGTTATTTTTGAAGTCTCTGCCAATCCCAATATTCTGGCTGCAGGTCCTGGCCGCGAATCATCTTGGGTAACCGCAACCTTGCAAAAATATGACGGAACTCCTTTTCCAGGAAAAACTGTATTCTTTGAGATCAGAGATTCTTTTGGAAATAAAACCACCCATGCCTACGACGGTCATTTTCCAGATGATAAACATGCAGTGATCAGAGTCACAAATTCTCAAGGAATAGCTGAAGTGAAATACTATGGACCCAATGCCAGGGAACTTTTAGAATACGGTACCTCCAGAGAAATATATATTTATGCCTATGCACCCTGGGAAGGGGATGAATACAAAATAGACAAAACACCCATTTTCATTATTTACACAGAAGATAAAAATGAATGAAAAAAAATTTCATTCATAAATATAAAGTGATTTTCTTGTTCTTATAGCCTTCAAAACCTTTCTCAACACCCTGTCTAGGGAGGATCTCTCTCTGGATTTGATGAACACCTGTACCCGGTTTTTCCCCCTTAACCTCTTGATAGGAGCCAGTGAAGGCCCTAATATCTCAATATGATTTTGTTCCTTTTCTACCATATCCAATAGTTTTCTTGTCTTTTTTGCCACAGACCTCAGATCTCTTCCGAAAAAGAGAATCTCCGCAAGAAATGCAAAAGGAGGATAACCCATCACCTTTCGGTTCCTAAGCTCATGCTCATAAAAAAAGGATAAATCCTCCAATACAGCACAGCGTATGGGCGTGCTGTTAGGCAGATATGTCTGAACAAAAAACTCAGAATCCTTATTATTTTTAACAAATTTTGTTTTTTCTCTAATATACTTGAATGTCTTATAACCAGCCCTAAAATCAGAAAGCCTCATCAAGTTTTCTGGATAAAAAACACCCACTAAGCTGGATTCAGGTAATTGGGGCTGATGGGCCAGCATCTGAGTTCCCAACAGTATATCAATTTTCCCTTCTCTATAATCTTTTATAACCTTTTCTTCTTCCATTCTTCTTTTTACCGCAAATTTATGCAGACTTTTTACACTACTTTTAGGGAAACTTTTTTTCAGCTCTTCTTCCAACACTTCTATACCATATCCATGTCCCAGGACCATTTTGGAACCGCATTCAGGACATCTCAGAAATAAATCTATGGAATAGCCGCAGTACCGGCATACAAGCTTTTTCTCTTTCTTGTAATAGGTAAGCAGAACATCACAATTTTGACACTTAGGAGTGTAGTCGCACCTGGAGCACACTAAAGATGAGGCATAGCCATGCCTGTTGAAAAACAGAAGTACCGGCTCTTTCTTTTCAACTCTTTTCTTGATTTCATTTTTCATGGTCTGGGAGATAATCCCTGCCTGCTTTCGGCTGTCAATAATACTTCTCCTGAATTGAGTCTTCTGGTTTGCATATAAATCTAATAACTTCTTTTCCTTTTTTGACTTATACAGCAGTTCTACCGAAGGATTTTCAGATCCATAAACCAGGACTGCTTTTTCTTCCTCTGCTCTTATTCGAGCTCCTATTCTGGCGTCATAAGAAGGATTTTCTCTCTGGTAATAGGAATCCTCATGTTCCTCATCCAAAATAATCAAGCCCACTCCCTTTATCGGAGAAAGAAGCACAGACCTAGGGCCTATAACCACATCTGCTTCTTCCCTTTCAATTCTCTTCCATGTGAGTTCTCTTTGTTTCTCACTCAGTCGGCTGTGCAGAAAAGCAGCGTTTTGTCCTAACTTTTTTCTAAACTTTTCCAGAATCCTCGCGGTCAATCCGATCTCAGGAACCAAAAAAAGAGTTTTTAGACCGGAAGCCATGGCGTGCTTTATCAAGTATAAGTAAACAGCTTCTCTTCTCCTGGTAGAAGCAAAGAGCAAAAAAGAAGAAAATTTATTTTTCCCCACTGTTCTTTTTATTTTATCTGCATTATCTTTCACTTCGCTGTCAAGAGAATAATCCATTTCAAGCTGAGCTGGCTGGCTTGGGATAACATTTACCTCTCTTTCAGGAGCTCTTTTTATTTCTTTTTTTGTCTCTATCCATCCTCTTTGTCTCATTCGTGAATACACTGAAGAAAAATTCCTTGTCCTGAATTTCCTTCGGATATATGATTCGGTGTAAGGCTTTTTAGCTAAAAACTCTAGTATTTTTCTTTCCAATCCGAGGCAGGATTTCTGGTTTAAATATTGCCTGCCTTTCTCACAAATATAAATAACAGATCTGGTCTTGATATTAAAAGAAGGAGGAAGGGAGACCTGTAGAATCTCTCCCCACGAAGAGAAATAATAATCACTCAATCGTTTGGTGAAAGAGAGGAAGGTGGGAGAAAACAAAGGTTCCTTATCAAGAATCTCCTTAATTTTTTTAAATTCAATGTTATGATTAGGGACTTGTTTTCTTAGGGCTGTGACATATCCTGTTAATAGATTTTTTCGAAAAGGAACCAGGACTCTCATTCCTTTTTTTATTTTTTTTTTATGCTTTTCAGGCACAATATAGAAAAAACTTCTCCTCAAAGGAACTGGAAGAACCACTTCGGCAAACAGGGTCATTTTTTACCTAAAACTGACATAACCCTCTTCATATCCTCCCATACCATTTTTTTTAATTCTTTATTATCTTCGTTTCTTACTAGGTATGAAGGATGAAAAGTAGGCATGACTTGGATATCATGATAGGGATAAAATCTTCCCCTTAAAGATGTGATCCCATCACTCTTATTGAGAAAATAACGAGTTGGGACGTTCCCAAGGGGTACAATAATTTTTGGCGAAATCAATTCGATCTGTTTAAGTAGGAATCTCTGGCACTTCTCGACTTCACTAGTTTTAGGATTCCTGTTATCCGGGGGGCGGCACTTGATCACATTGGTGATGTAAACGTTTTCCCGTTCGAATTTCATGGCTTTAATAATCCGGGTCAGCAATTGGCCAGCTCTTCCCACAAATGGTTTTCCTTGAATATCTTCTTCTCTACCAGGCCCCTCCCCAACAAACATAAGCTCTGCTTCCATATCTCCTTCTCCCGGAACTGCATTTTTTCTGGTTTTTGCCAAAGGACATGCCTGACATTCTTTTATCTCCTGCTCCAGAGAAGAGAAGATTTTTTCTTTGGATATTTCTTTCAAAGAATCAGGATGTAAGGAAGGGAAATAATCAAAACCTAGTTCTTGGAAATATCCCAAATTCTCTTCAATTTCTCTAAAAAGTCTACTTACTTTTTCTTTCAATGATAACCTCAACCTCATCCATAATGTTTTGGCTTATTTCAAGCTTGCTTTTTTTCCCGGTGCGGACTATTTTTCCGTT
>DASRVI010000039.1:0-4307 GCA_035655135.1 Acidobacteriota bacterium
GCAAACTGGAGGCCAAATTTCCTGGATTGGTGGAACAGTATATGGGAAGAGAGATGAAAGCCATGGACGGCCATCTCGATTATTTTCTTCAACCTCTGAAGCGGATTTATCTTTACTCTCATATGGAAGATGAAATCGCTCCCACCGGAGATATCCGTAATATTTATATCTTTTCAGCCATTGCTTTTTTCATCCTTATGATCGCCTGTATTAATTTTATGAATTTAGCGACAGCACGCTCATCCCTTAGAGCCAGAGAAGTAGGCATGAGGAAAGTGGTGGGAGCCCGGAAAAAAGAATTGATCAAACAATTTATGGGAGAATCCCTGATTTACAGCTTTTTTTCCTTGGTCATCTGTCTTATTTTGGTTTATTGGATTCTCCCCTATTTCCAATCTATGCTCGGTATTGAACTTGGATTCAGTTCTGCTGATGCTGGATGGATGATTCCGGGACTTTTAGCATTGGTCATTTTTGTGGGACTGGTTGCTGGCAGTTATCCTGCTGTATTTTTATCATCATTTCATCCAGCCCGGGTGCTTAAAGGAGAATCACATACGGGAAAAGGCCATTCACGGTTCCGGCGTGTCCTGGTGACTGCACAGTTTGTAATATCGGTCGCCCTGATCATTGGAACCGGAATCATCATGAGTCAAATCCGTTTTATGAAAAAAGCAGATCTGGGATTTGACAAAGAAAACATCGTAGTGCTTCCTATTATGGACAGCGATATAAGAAATTCATTGGACTCCATTAAAAACAGACTTAAAAAAATACCAGGGATTTTGAGCGTAGGTGCTTCTTCTATAATCCCGGGAGGAAAGCCGGATGTCAGCCCCATGATTCCACAAGGATTCACCCCGGAGCAAAGCATTCCAATGGAAAAAATCTATGTGGATTCTGGTTTTCTCAACACCTTGGACATGAAGATTATTCAGGGCCGTAATTTTTCCCGGGATTTTAGGACAGATCCGGACCAGGCTGTGATCATAAATGAAACCGCGATGAATGCCTTTGGATGGAAAGATCCTTTAGGAAAAACCATTCAGCATCCAACCGGTTCGACTCCTTCCAGTATTCAGTGGGAAAAAAGGACGGTTATCGGGGTGGTTAAGGATTTTCATGTCAAGTCTCTTCATCAGGTCGTTTCGCCGCTTCATATCACTAATATTCCCCGCTATGTGAATATGCTTTCCATAAAAATCAGAACTTCCGGACAGGCAGAAACTCTGGACCGGATTGGCAAGACCTGGAAAACCGTTGATCCGGGAAGACCCTTTGATTATTTCTTCCTGGATGAAACCTATGATTCACAGTACAGGGCTGAAGAAGTATTGAGCCGTATTCTGACTTCTTTCAGTGTATTTGCAGTATTTGTGGCCTGTCTGGGTCTCTTTGGAATGGCTTCATTCGCTACTGAACGAAGAAGGCGGGAAATCGGCATTAGAAAAGTATTGGGAGCGTCTGTTCCCGATGTCCTGGTGTTGTTGACCAAAGATTTTGTGAAGGTGGTGATACTGGCCAATCTGATTGCCTGGCCCCTTGCTTATTTAGGTATGAAAAGCTGGCTTCAAAATTTTGCTTACCGGACACAAATTGGGATCAGCGTTTTTTTTCTGACCGGCTTTATCTCTATCTTTATTGCGGTCCTTACGGTTACCTATCAATCCATGCGAGCAGCTCTTACGGATCCAGCTAAAGCCATTAAGTATGAATAAGATATTCAATTCACAAAGCGGGCAAAAAACTCAAGAATCCGGTTGAGTCGGTCCATGCGGCGTTAAGGATCACCGGACCGGGATAGCTCATGGCCTTCATGGGGATAGCGGACATATTCCACAGGCTTATTTAAAACCTTGAGGCTATTGTAGAGATATTCAGATTGGATAAGCCCTGTACGCAGGTCCTGGTCGGAATGGATAATCAGGAGTGGTGTTTGGATATTCTTGACAAAGGTCTGGGGGGATTTAGCGTCCAAAAATTTTCTATGTCCGATTTCCCAGGGATATCCTCCGAAATGATTCGGAACCAGGCGCCAGGCTCTTCCTTCTCCGAAAAAAACAGAAAGTTCATAGACTCCTCTCTGAGCTACAGTAGCCTTAAAACGGTGATCTTGGGAAACAATCCAGGTTGTCATATATCCAGCATAACTCCCTCCTGTGACTACCTGTCGCTCTGGATCTACCCATTCCAGCTCAGCCGCTTCTGATGCAGCAGCCAGGATGTCTTTGGCCGGACCTTTTCCCCAGTCTCGATAATTGGCTTTTTTAAAGCCAAACCCGTACCCACTGCTGCCTCTCGGATTGCAGTAAACCAGTCCAAAACCTCGGGCAGCTAAAAGCTGGAATTCATGCCACATAGTAAACTCTCCCGGCCCCCACATAGCTGAGGGGCCGCCGTGGATTTCCAAAACCAAAGGATATTTTTCACTTCAGTTAAAGCGTAAACCAGCGTGAGCGGAAATAACTGCCAGTTGTGAAAGAGCATATCCCTTCTCATCCTGGTCTCTGACTGTGTGCAGGATGGTTTTTCCGTCAGGCGAATACTGTGGGGAAGATACTCTATAATTTTCCCAGTCCAGAAAAAGTTCTAGGTCGCTGCCGTCTGAATTCATGATCCAGAGATCACTATCATCGATTCTGTCAGGATGTTCCTTAAAGTCCGCTGATGTGCAGATAATCTTTTCACTATCAGGAGACCAATCAAAACTTCCAAAGCTCTGGAATCCATGGGTGATCTGTTTGGCCTCTGCTTGGGATTTGACTTCCACCACAAAAAGATGAGAGTAAGACAATCGGTTCTGTAGGCTCATTTCTCCTTGTAAATCTTGACGGTTGAAGACCCGGGGATTGTCTTCGGAGGCGTTTTTGGCGAGCCAGGCTCGGATTTCCTTTATATTTCCATCAGGATCCGGTTTGACAGAATTTTCTTTTGATGAGTCCTTTTTCCAGTTGGGAACATCTCCTCTATTCCGGCCGGGCCTCTCATAAGACCAACCTGGCTTTCCTTGAATCTCCCACTCTGGAATTATGAAGGCAAAGAGAATTTTTTGACTGTTCGGGACCCATTGGAAATTGGAAACCCCGTTCTCAACATCAGTCAAACGAAAAGCTTCACCTCCTGTTATGGGGAGAATCCAAATCTGGGGTTTGTCCTCAAAGGGACGGATAAACGCGATAAACATTCCGTCAGGAGACCATGCTGGAGAGCTGTCGCTGCGTTTCCCAAAAGTGAGCTGAGTGAGTTTATCTGTCTTATCCAAGTCAACCAACCATAAATTCCGGAAATATCGATATTCTCCTTTTCTGTCTTTCTCTATGGAAGTCAAAACAAACACAGCTTGGCTTTCGTCCGGGGAAATGTCAATACCGGTCATGGTTTTCAGTTTCAATAAATCCGTAGTTTTTACTGGCTCTAGACCGTTTTGAGCCCACAAGGAAACTGTAAATAGAAAACATATGGCTAATGTAGAGAAAGTTTTCTTTCTCAATTCAGTCCTCCTTTTTTCCAAGTTTCAAGCCTTAGATTATAACTTTTATTGAGAAGGAATTGAAATTGTTATTTTGATTATTTTTATGGGAGATGTATTTTTTGCATCACTGCAGGCAGCAGGACTTGCCTGAAGAAAAGGCTGACCGGGGACCGGCTTAATCCACTGTGCATTCCCCCTATATTGGTTAAAAGAACCACCGTGATATCCATGTCTTCAAACCAGTACATCAAAGCGGTGAATCCTAGTGTGCCTCCCGAGTGTCCGAAGGCTGCATGACCTTCATAATAATCATCGATCCACATAATTCCCTGCATATATTTGAACTGGCTGCTCCGGGTTTTTTCAGGAGGATAGTAGGTGAAAACTTCTTTCTGCATGGCTGGTCCAAGAAGCTCACCATCACGAATGGCCCGAGCCCAGCGCACCAGATCGCTTGCTGAGGAGACCATGCCTCCAGCAGCCCATTCAGGGGAAAGGTTGGCTGGGGTGGATTCCACCACATAGGGTCGGATTTGAGTAAAACCGCGGTGCACTCCGGCTACTTCATCAAAGCGAGGGGTGGCGTAATGATAGTGATGAACATATCCGCCAGGGATTTCCTCAAAGGACTCAAGAAAAGTATCTTCAAGTTTTAAAGGTTTAAGAATTCTATTTCGAATCTCTGTGACCACAGAGTTGCCGGTCACAGCTTCGATCACCAGACCTAGAATGGTGTAATTGGTGTTGGAGTAGGAATAACATTCTCCGGGTTTAAACCTTGCGGCAATATTCTTGTGGGATACATATTCAAGGGTTTCTGTTTTTCCCCAGATGT
>DASRVI010000040.1:0-3353 GCA_035655135.1 Acidobacteriota bacterium
ATAAAGCTTTACGATAAGAGCCAAAAAGAAGGAAGGATTGTCACTTGGGTCAATATCGAAAGAGAGAAATATGGGATCTTCCTTCAAGACCTTATGGAAAGAGAAAGACCTGATATTCTTGTTATGGATATTCCGCTCAGGGGAAGACCCAGGTCAGTTCGTCATTTAAAGGTTCTTCCTTATTTTGAAAATCATCAAATTTTATCCAGACGTGGCTTAGAGCAGTGGGAAGAAGAAGTGGATAACTGGTATAAAGGAAAGGAAACTGGGGTTGACCTTCTCGATACAATATTTCTGGCTGTTGAACAGCAATTAATCCCCAGAGAGACAGAGTCCCCCCAAGAAGACCCCCAGGTTGCCTTAGATGACAACGAAAGAGACTTCCTTAAAAAGGCAAAGGAAGCAAGAGGCGGGTACGACTCCATGGAGATGAACGAAAGAGAGTTTATGAAACATATGTACTAGGAGGAAAAATGCTTTTTTTATTCATAATTTCAATTATTTTAGCCTTAACAAATGCACTCCAGACAATTCTTCACTATAGAGAAAAAAGACAGTTGTTTGACCGGTATATGGCTGGAGACCTCAAAGAATATAAGTATCTTGAAAAAGAATATCCCAGTGAAGTTAAGCAGAAGCGGAAGCTATTTGAAGAAAGAGAAAAGAAATCCAAAGAGATGAGAAAAGGGTTAAAAAACATGGATAACATCGAAAGAGAAAAAATTGCAAAATCTCAGGATTATTAAAAAATGGCTGATAAAAAGAAATTCAAACCTGTTCATATTAGAGATGCTAACGATGAACAGAAAAAGACTATAAATCTAGTCAAAAACGACTGGGTAAACCATCCTTTTCCTAAAAATTATCATGAAAAATGGAAAGAAGAGATTGCTTTCTTAGAGGGTGATCAATATCTTTATTACAGCAAATCAACAAACCAACTTGAAGATACAAAGCCATATATAGAGAGAGAAGTTAAAAATGTTTACAACCGGATTCTTCCCTCTGTAAGACAGGCTTGGTCTGATATTCAATATCCCCATGAATACTATCTTTACCCAGGAACTAATGAAGACTCTGACCTCAAAGCAGCAAGAATCGGGACAAGCCTTATAGATTTTACGAACGAGGAAGGTGAGTTTAGAGAAAAAGCAAATTGGGCTAAATTGTATTCCATTGTTCTAGGGGCTTGTTACTGGAAAGAATGGTGGAATGAGGATTTAAGCGGATTCATGCTTAAGGATGGCAAAGCGGTAAAGGTCAAGGGAGATGTTGATTATAATTGGGTCAATCCTTTTAATGCGAGACCAGACCCTTCTTCAATCAAAAGGAAGGGTTGGCGTTGGTTTATGGAAGGCATTGAGATGCCTTTGTCTAAAATAGAAGACGTCTATGGTCTTGAGCCAGGAACCCTGTCCTCTTCAACCAAAGGGGAAGGAATCGGATCAGGGACTTTTTATGCAGCTTCTTCTGAAAGCGAGATAACTGGAAAAGCGTTTGGCGTTTCTTCAGATTCGGGGATTTTCAGAAGAGAGTCAAGGTCTGGGGGCACTGAAGCGCTGGGGCTTGCTATAGAAAGATGGCAAAGACCGTCTTCTAATCATCCCAATGGAAGATACGTTGTTGTTTGTGGAGATTGGCTTCTTTGGGACGGAGACAACCCGGCTCCTAATCGAGAGCTTCCTTATTTTAAGTTACCGGGGATTGTTCCTAAAATCGGGTCTATTGTCAGCGAATCGCTTGTTAGAGTCATGATACCAGCCCAAAGGCAGTATAACCAATATATGTCTTATATTGATGAGTTTGTGAAAAACTTTAGGACCAAGGGGATGATTCCGTTTGGTTCTATGCCTAAACCAGAATACGAGAAATTCACAAGAGCTGGTGTTGATTATCTATTCTTTAACCCAAGGCTGGGAAATCCCTATTATCAAAACCCCCCTCCCTTACCAGAGGGATTTATTGAGCGGGCTCAGACCATGGAAAATGAAATCGGGCTTGCAAGCTCTATAAGAAAACCAAGTTTAGGTCAGCTCCCTCAATACACCCAAAGACCTTCTGGTGTTTTTTATAAAGAACTTGTAGCCAGAGACAAAGCTGTTCTCTATCCCACTCTCGATGAAATGGACAAGTCATTTAGGGATGCAATTAGGTTTAGATTAGAGTTGATAAAACAAAAATATTCAGTATCAAGACTCATTAAAGTTGGTGGCGAAGGAAAAGGCAGAGAAATATTTGAATTTAAGGGCGCCGAGTTAGGAGATAATTCAGATGTGAGGATAAAAGCTGGTGTGGATATTTTTACAAACAAAGAGAAGAAAGAAGAAATCGTCATGAGTATGGTTCAAAACGGGACTATTAAAGACCCCAAAGAAGCATTGAATCTGATGGGACACAAGGGCATAGGGGAATATACCGAAGAAGCCTTTATAGACGAACGACAGGCCGAAAGGCGTTTAGATAAATTGAAAAACAAGAGCAAACAAATCATTCCTGACCCGGATGATAACCATTCGGTTCATTTTAAGGTCTTTAACACATACCGGAAGAAAGAAGAGTTTGAGGATTTAGACAAAGCAGTTCAAGATCGAATTTTGAAATATATGTATTCCTGTAAAAACTACATGGAAGAGGCTGCAAGCGAGGCTGCGCCAACACCCGGAGGGGCTGGTGAAGTGTCTCTAGAAGCACAGGGGAAACCCCCTGCTTCACAACCTTTGTCTCCAAAAGAGTTACAGGCGATGAAAATATTAGAAAAACAAGGAGGTTAATATGCCTAGAAGACGAGTATCGGGAAGTAAGTTAATTAGTTTGGGGGAAGCGGCTGTACTGCTTCAAGTGCCAAAAGAATACGTTAAGGCGATGTGTGAGGACGTGAAGGTAGAGATTCCATACAACAAACAAACGGAAGAAGATGGAAGTTATAAGTACTTGTTTCCAGACAAAGAACTCAAAAAGATAAAACCATATCTACCAAGCCCCCCAAAGAAAGAAACAAAAGGAAAACCAAAGAAATAAGGAGAAAATTAAATGACTGAAAAAAAAGCGGCTGAAACAAAGGAAAAGGCTCCAGAGTCCTCTCCGGAAGAAAAAACTGAAGAACAGACTCCTAAACAGCCTTCCAGCGTTGCAGAAGCAGAACAAATGTTTCATGAGCAGGTTATAAAAAAAAGAGAGGATGAAGAAGTTGCGGAAAAAAGCAAACCTTCCGAAAAAGAAAAGTCCTCAGAGGAAACAAAAGAAAAACCCTCAAAAGAAACAAAAGAAAAGTCTAAAGGTGAGCAAGAGGAAGAATGTGAAACTTGTGGTGAAAAAGACGAGAAGGCTGAGGAAAAGCAGGAAAAAGAAGAAGA
>DASRVI010000041.1:0-3146 GCA_035655135.1 Acidobacteriota bacterium
ATTACCAAGGTCTATTTGATGACGCACATAATTGATGATAAAAGAATAGCCTGTTTCTTTGGCTTTATTTAAAGCCTTTTCAGGAGAATATTCTTCTTCGAGCACCTTCATTACTTTTTTTTCCAAGAAAAGATCAGATGTGGAATGAAGCAAGCTCTGATATTCTTTGTTAAGGAAAACATCCAATTTTCGGGTGTCTTTTATCTCCTCCATCTCTTCTAAAAAAGTCCCTGCATCAAACAAAACCTTTAAGGCTGAGAAAAAATCTTTTTCTTCCACACTTTCCAGAAACACCTCTCTGGGAATAAGCCGGTTCTCTAATGCCCGAATCCGACCCACGGCAAAAGTATAATCCAGACGGGAAACTTTCATAATTTCAAGTCCTCAGCAATCTTACCTTCCATCCCAAGGCGAAGCTCATCCTTGATCCTTTTTTTATCCAAAGCACTCCGCTTTTCTCCGTCTTTCATGACCACTGTTTTCTTTAAACCCTTTCTCCCTTTGAGAGCCTGATCAAAAGCCTCATCCAGAATCTGACCGATAATCTCTTTTTTGCAAAAAAGAATCTTCATCTTCTTGTCTAATCTGGCTTGAGTCATGATCCGTGTGGCTTCCATTTCTGACCGGCGCTTCTCATGGAGAAGATATTCTTCGGCTTGTTTAGAAGCTTCCATTTCCGCGTTTTTCTTTATCTGCCGGGCTTTCTCCTGGCTTTCCTCCACAACTTTATGAGCCTCGGATTCGGCTTGAGAGCTTATTTTTTTTAGAATCTCATCTAAACCCATTTTATGTCTCTACACCAAAACTATAATTGAATCCCGTTCAGTAAGATAATGGTGATCAGCAGTCCCAGGACCGCATAGGTTTCAACCAGGGCGGCAAAGATCACAGGCTTCATCATGTCCTTGGGCTGTTTGGCAACCATATAAACACCTGAAGTGCAGACTTTCCCTTGATGAATTCCTGACAGCAGCCCGGTAAAAGCAATAGGAAGGCAGGCGATCAGTATCTGCCATCCTTGATAAACGCTGGGCATCACTACTGTTCCGCCTGTTAATCCCAGCTTTAAAATGACTAAAAAGGCGCTGAGAAAACCATAGATCCCTTGAGTTCCAGGAAGCGCAACCAGAAGAAGAAGACTTCCGAATTTTTCAGGGTCTTCACTCAAAACTCCACTGGATGCCTGGCCTGCCAAGCCGATCCCAATGGCAGATCCAATCCCTCCAAAAATCACAGCAAATGCTCCGCCTAATATCGCTAATGTCAGACCTAACTCCATTTCGACCTCCTTTGTCTAACCAAATATTTTCTTTAAATAAAACTCATGTTTCTATAAATTCCGTATACTCATTTTCTAATTCAAAAGGTTTAAAAGGCTGACCTCCTGAATCAAAAAATTTACTGAAAAATTCCACAAATTGAAGACGCATAGAATGCACAAAACCGCCCAGAAAGCTGATCCCGAGATTAAACAAATGCCCTATCACAAAGATCACAGCAGCAAACAGCCATCCGATCCAGGGAACACCCAGAGCGCTTTCACAGAGAGTATTGACCACCATAGCGATAACCGTGGTGGCGAGTCCCAGAGCCAGAAGACGGGAATAGGAAAGCACATCTGAAAGATACCGGGAAATGTCATATAAACCATACAGACCACCAAAAAATCTGAGAAGCGGGTTTCGGTTGGGAGAAGCAAAAAAGACAATCCCCAAGGCACCACCGATTGAGAGGTACCCCCAAACAGGGACCTTGGTTAACAGATACAGAACCAGACTCGGAAGCAAAACCAGCCATCCTCCTTGGACAAAAATCGCTTTTAAATACTTTTTTTGTTTTATATCTGTAATCATCCTTAATAAAGTGCCAAACCACACCTGGATAAATCCAAGCACTAAAGAAAGAATGAGAAAAGATAAAGGATCATTTAACGGGTCTATGACCATCAAGGCAGGCACAGGGAAACCAAACCATCCTCCCACCATACTCCCTAAAAAGATATTTGCCATCCCCACTATAGCAAGAAGCTTCATGAAAAGTCTCAGCCCTCCCTTGGGTTTGGCAAACCTCAAATACAGTAGGCTCAAAATGGTGACCACCAGTCCATAACCTGCTTCGCTCACAGTTAATCCTAAAAAGACAAAAAAGAAAGGAGCTAAATATAGGGTAGGATCCAAAGACCCCTTGCCCGGAAGACCATACAGCTTGGTCACGATTTCAAAAGGCTTTCCAGCCGGAGGATTATCCAGAACCACAGGAGGTTCCTCATCTGGAAGAGGGAGACGAAAAAAATACTCCACAGATTCTGAATAGGTTTCCAATTTTTGCTTCAGGTTTCCAATTTCTTTTTCTTGAATCCACCCTTCCAGGAAAAATGCGTTTTTGGTTTCTCCCATAAAACTGGAAAACTTATTTTTGTTCCGCTCATTCAATAAGCTGTCATAAACAAGCATCAGCTTTTCTTTGTACTTTAAACTCAGCTCTTCAGCCTGTTTATCGATTTCAGCCGCTTTCTCCTCTCCCTTTTTTATTTCTTGGCCCAGTTTCTTAATAACATCTGTCACACAATCAGAGTTTTTGGCTTTTTCTAAAACAGTCTCAGAAAAATAAAAAGGATTCAATGATACTTCTCTCAGTGATTCTTCAAATTCCTCTTTTTTCTCTTTCAGGTAGATCACTAAAACCTGGACTTCTCTTTTCCCTTGATGGATAACACTCAACCACAGCTCCTGCTTTTCCTGGATATCCCTTAACTTTTCCAGCCTTGATAAAGGAACACTCCCCAGCATCATTTCTGTAAGTTCTGTGGGCTTCAAAAGCAGTATGGGAATGTCCAAACTCTCAAAAGGCTTTAATATTGATTTTTCCCGGATCAAATACTGATTTCTGTTTAAAATGTCTTTTTTTGTTTTTTCCAGTGATTCAGCTTTTTCCAAGACGGAAACATAACCAAATTGCAATGTCTCTTTTCTTTGAGATATAGATAATTTGGGTTTTTCCAATAAAATTTTTTCAGCCAATCTTTTCTGTTCCCATTTGGAAAGAAAATCGATCACATGAGAAAGCTGAAACAATCGATGCTCTATTTTGGATTCTTCCTGAGGAGGGGCATTCAGCCCCAGCTCATCAAAATCAGTCCTTTGGAT
>DASRVI010000042.1:0-3788 GCA_035655135.1 Acidobacteriota bacterium
AACCGGGAATTATAAAAAATTAATAAAAAAAATCCCCTCCATTGTTAGCCGCATTCTTAATTCAGATGGACAAAGACATAAAATGTCTTTTAAATAACCTGAATAGGTCAGGATAAAAAGAATTTTTAAAGTCTCATGGACGGTATAATTCTGGTTAATAAACCAAAAAATTTAACCTCCCACGACATAGTAAAAAAAATAAGAGTTATATTAAATAAAAAGAAAGTGGGGCATTTTGGAACTCTGGATCCTATGGCAACCGGCTTGATTCTTATAGGAATTGGGAGAGCGACCAAACTGTTTCCTTTTTACTCAAAGTTAACCAAAATATATAAAGGCCAAATTAAATTAGGGTACTCAACAGACACCTATGACTCTTATGGTAAACCAACCACAAAAAAATGTGCAAAATTTCCTACTGAAAAAGAAATTCTTGAAATAATAAAATCATTTGAAGGTAATATCCTTCAAACTCCTCCCCCCTTTTCAGCAAAAAAATATAAAGGGAAACCTTTGTACAAACACGCAAGAGAAAATAAAAAAATAAAACTGCCCCCAAATAAAATCAAAATATATTACCTAAATATGTTGAAATATCATCCCCCTTTTATTGACTTTGAAACAAAATGTTCCTCTGGAACATACATCAGAAGTCTTGCCCATGAAATTGGGAAAAAGACAGGATGTGGAGGTCATCTTTCTGCATTACAGAGAACTCATACTGCCTACTTAAATATAAAGGATAGTTTTACTCTTGAGGAAATTTCCTTAATGGCTAGTCAAAATAAAATCAAGGATTTTTTACTCTCTCTGGAAAATCTGCTTCCTCAATTTTCCAAAATCACACTTTCAGAAGCCGGATCCAATAAGGCGAGAAACGGAGCCAGCATAAAACCTGAAGAAATACAAAGCATTGATTTTCACTGGAAAAAAATGGACGAGTTATCAGAAAGTCAACAAATATTTCGTCTTTTCACTCCCAGAGGAAAACTCATTGCCTTAGCCAGGAAAAATCTGGAGGGGCTTCTTCCCTTTACTGTGATCGACAGTAGACAAAAAAACCCAGGCGGCAAAGGAGAATACCATGCAAAATAGAGAATCATTTTCTCGTTGGGGAATCGTGTTTGCAGGCTTGGGAATGGCTGTGGGAACGGGTAATTTATGGCGCTTTCCCAGAATTGTCGCCCAATATGGAGGTGGTGCTTTTATGATTGCCTGGATTTTATTCCTTTTTATATGGGCTATACCTTTACTCATTATAGAATACTCTATTGGAAAAAATACCCGACGAGGCGTCATCGGTTCTTTTATGGATATGATAGGTGAAAATTTTGCATGGATGGGAACATTTGTGGCCTTTGTCACAGCTGCCATTACTTTTTACTACACGGTTGTGACAGGGTGGTGCATCAAGTACTTTTTCGCTACCTGCTTTCAAGACCTTATTCATAAAAAACCATTAGATTTCTGGCATGGTTTTTCTTCCTCCTGGGAACCGGTTGGATTTCATTTTTTTGCTGTTTTTATTGGAGCTATAATCATCTTTTTTGGAGTAACTAAAGGAATAGAAAGAGCTAATAAATTCTTAATCCCTTCTCTTTTCATCCTTCTGATAATAGCCTGTGTTAGAGCCCTAACCTTACCAGAAGCTTTTAAAGGATTGAACTTTCTTTTTTCTCCCAACCTATCAAAACTGGGAGACCTTGAAATATGGATCAATGCTTTAAGTCAAGCGGCTTGGTCTACCGGAGCTGGTTGGGGCCTTCTCCTGACTTATGCTGTATACAGCCGAAAAAAAGAGAATCCAATCCTCACTTCTGCCACTTTAGGTTTTGGAGATTATTTTGCTTCTCTCTTGGCTGCAGTGACTATCATACCCACTGTATTTTCCTTTTTTGCTGGACAAAACATGGCCCAAGAAAAAGTCCTGGATGTCATGAAAACAGACAATGTAGGATTAACCTTTATTTGGATACCAAATCTATTCTCCAAAATACCATCCGGTTCTTTTTTTCTCGCCCTGTTTTTTCTTGCCCTTTGTTTCGCTGCTTTTTCTTCTCTCATATCTCAACTCGAACTCATAACCCGTATCTTCATTGACGCCGGACTATCTAGAAAAAAAGCTGTTTCTGTAGTTGGTGTCAGCTGCTTTGCCCTTGGACTGCCTTCAGCCATAAGCATTGGTTTCTTTAACAACCAAGACTGGGTTTGGGGCATGGGACTTATTGTGAGTGGAGCTTTCTTTATTTTTCTAGTGCTCAAGACAGGCCCTAAAAAATTCCGAGAAAAAATCATACCGGCTTCAGGCAGCCGTTTTAAGCTTGGAAAAGGATTTGATTTTTTGGTTAAATTTATACTCCCCCTCCAGCTCATCGCTATGCTCGGCTGGTGGTTTTGGGACAGCTACTCAAGCGACCCAAAGAATTGGTATAAAGTGTTCTCTCAAAGTACATTGGGAACAGTGCTTTTCCAATGGACTGTGGCCATTATTGTCTTTCTTTGTTTTAATAAAATAATCTCAAAAAAACTAAAGAGAATAAATGAAAATTGAAGCCCTCATTTTTATGATTATTATTTTCGGCCTCTGTTTAGGTGGATTTATCTTTTCTCTGTATTTTTCCTCCAAAGAAAATAAATCCTCCAAAAAACAGCGAAAATAAAAACATTTTTTCTATAAAACAATTATTTTACCCCGAAAATCCAACTTATTGGATTTTATCATTATCCAAGTCTTGAATTTTCGCCCGATATATTGTATTTTAGGAGGGTTATGAGATTAAGCAAGAACGAAATAGAGCATTTAGGATTTTCCATTGTAAAAAATCTGATAAAAGATAATAAAATTAAAACGAAAAATAAAAATTCTCTTGTTGAATTCGTCCAGGATATCACATTCCATGAATTCCAAAAAGAGGAAAAGTTAGACCAAGAAGTAAGGCAAATTCTTAATGAACATAGAGAAAAAATCCGCAGCGAAAACATCGAATATCAAACCATGTTTCGCATGATTAAAAGTAAATTAGCTAAGGAAAAGAATATAGTCCTGTGAGTATAAAATTATCTAGAGAAAAAATAAACTATCTCTCACGTATCATCATGGAATCTATTTTTGAAGATGACCATGTCGATTTTCTTGATGAACCCAACGAAATCCGGCTTTCTATTGTTAAGAGCATTGAAAACGAATTAAAGCTTTACGAACTGTTAGAAAAAAAAGCTATAAAAAAAATCGAATCCCAAAAAAAGACCATAAAAGAAGGCAGCAGAGAATGGGAAATCCTATTCCGGAAATATTACAAAGATGAAATCTCCAAACTTGGAACATCCTTCTAAAAAAAGGCCGCCTTCTCTCAACAATAAGTCATATGTAGAGATTAAAGAAAGGGTTCGCTATTCTGAAACAGATCAAATGGGCGTGGCTCATAATAAACACTATTTTGAATGGTTTGAAATCGGAAGAACAGAATTCTGCAGAAAAAAAGGTTTTTCTTACAAAGACATTGAAAAAAAAGGCTATTTTCTGGTAGTCGCCGAATCATTCTGCCAATATAAAAAGCCTTTAAGATATGATGAAGAAATATTAATTAGAGTTTGCCTTAGGGAATCATCCCCAAAAAAATTCATCTTTGACTATAAAATAACCTCTAAACAAAAAGGACATGTAGCTGCCCAAGGATACACAATTCATGTCCCTACAGACAAAAAAGCTAAGGTCACTCCCCTTCCCTCTGAAATATACAATAAAATCAAAGCAACGAAAAATAAAATATAGTAAAAAAATCTCGAAA
>DASRVI010000043.1:0-3677 GCA_035655135.1 Acidobacteriota bacterium
GCTTCAGAATACAGGGAATTTATTTCTCGGTTTCCATATAGCCCTTCTGTTCCTTATGCTCAATACCGTATCGCCATGACTTATTTCACTAAAACACACAAACCCGGAAAAGATCAAACAAAAACAAAAAATGCTCTTGCCGAATTCAAAAAGCTAGTGACAAAATATCCAAACAGCGAAGAGGCTGAACAGGCTAATGAAAAAATTCGGGAGAGTGAAGAAAAATTAGCCAAACACTCTCTTCTCATTGCCAAGCATTATTATAGAGTTAAAACTTATAACGCTACCATAGATCGATTAAAAGAAATTCTTACAAAATATCCCAATTTCTCAGAAATGGACAAATTGTATTTTTATTTAGCGGATTCCTACTACCAAAGTAAAAGAGAAGAAGAAGCCCTTCCTTATTTTAGAAAATTGATATCTGATCATCCTGATAGTAAATTTGCGAAAAAAGCACGAAAAAGACTTGAAGAATATGAAGAAAAACAAGAAACTATAAAAAAAGAAACTTCTCATTAAAATAAAACGATATGGAGGTAATAGTATGGCAAAAAAGAGATTCCTGTCAGTCATAATCCTATTTTTGATGGCATGGCCCCTGCTCTCCGCAGACCAGCTCTTCCAAAGAGGATTTTCAACCCAACAGATAAGATTAGGGATAGAAGCAGAATTTTTTGACCGCATGATCACCTGGGGAGAGGATCAAAATGAGACTTCCTCTTTACAAAGCTTTCTTTTTTTATTCAAACCTGGTTATGAGATCATTGAGGGCACTTCCATCAGGGCTGTTATGGGATACTCTTTTTCTAATTTCAATGATATGATTTTTAGAGAGCTTCCCTTTTCATTAGAGTTGAATACCGGGAATATCGACGGACTCGCTTTAGGTGGAGAGGCTATGATCCAAATAATCAGATTTTCTGATTTCACTTTGAGCGCAAGAGCCCAGTTTATTTATTATTTAGGTTTCCAGGAACAGTGGGAAATACCTGACCTCGCCGTAGAAGGAACAGCCACTGGTAATCCAAATTGGGCTCGGTTAACAGCAGGTCCCAAGATTTCATTTAATGTCAGTGAGTATTTGAGACCTTATTTGACCGCTAATTATGATATATTATGGGGAAAGTTTAAAATGGACGAACAAATTGAAGACATATCCAAACAACAAGAAATGAAAATCGAGGCAAAGAGCAACCTTAATTTCTCAGTGGGAACTCTTTATGAAATCATAGACAGACTGGATTTAAAGGCTGAATTATCCCTACTTCCACTAGAGAAACAGATCGGTTTAAGTATTGTCATTGGTGCCAGTTACTCATTTTAATCAATGCGGGAGGATATCATGAAAAAAACAAAATTATTGAGTGTAGTATCATTAATATTATCACTCGTTTTACTTGATTCATACATCTCTGCTTTTCAAGGAAAACAAAGAAAATCAATTTCAGACTTTCAGGAAAACTTGAGGTTATCTCAAACAATTAATCAAAAGAGCCCTCCCTCCCAATCGAAAATTTCCTATTCGAATGACCACATTCTGGTCAAATTCAAATCCTCCATTCCGGATGAATACATTAAAGCCACTATGAGTTCTTTTCAAATCAATGAATACAAAGTGATTCCCCGAATCAATGTCATTAAGATCAAGGTTCCTGAAAATTCCAGTGTTCAGGATATGTTGTATTTGATGAAACAGCATCAATATGTTGAATATGCAGAACCTGATTATGTGGCCTATGCAATGGTGACACCAAATGATAATTTGTTCAATTATCAATACGCTCTTTACAACTCAGGACAGTACATCGGACCTCCGGGAAGCCCTCAGGGACAATCCAGTGCTGATATCAAAGCAACTCTGGGTTGGGAAGAAACAAAAGGAACTGAAGATACCCTCATAGCTATCATTGATACTGGAATTGACCTCTATCATCCTGACCTTCAAAGCAAAATCGAATCCGGCGGTCGAGACTTTGTCAATAGTGATTTTGAAGCCATTGACGATGAGGGGCATGGAACATTTGTCGCGGGAATCATTGCCGCAGAGACCAATAATAATGAAGGTATTGCAGGGGTCGCATGGAACTGCAGTTTACTTCCTGTTAAAGTCCTGGATGACATTGGAGAAGGCTACTACAGCTGGATTATTGAAGGCATCATCTGGGCTGTAGACGAAGATGTTGCTGTAGTGAATTTAAGTCTCGGAGGGGCTGTACCCGCTTACTCTCTTGAAAACGCTGTTCAATATGCCCATCAAAACGATGTGGTGGTTGCAGCTGCTGGAGGAAATGATGGAGGTTCAGTCGTATACCCGGCAGCTTATGATAACTACTGTCTGGCTGTGGCTGCAACTGATTACAATGACCTCAGAGTCAGTTGGTCAAATCCTGGACCAGAGATAGATGTAGCTGCCCCAGGAAAATACATTATAAGCACAGTACCGACCTGGTATTTTCCCCCAGGATCCGTCCCTTATGGATTTGCAAGCGGCACTTCATTTTCCACAGCTCATGTTTCTGGACTGGCTGCTTTGATTCTGAGTATAAAACCTTGGATGACAGCTGATGAAGCCATGAATGTTATCCGATACTCAGCTGATGATGTTAATGAAGATATCCATCCAGGTAAAGATGACTTTATTGGATATGGAAGAATCAATATGGAAAAAGCATTGGTCCCTATAATTATCGAAAAAAAAGAAATAAACGAAACTTCTGAATGATCAAATCCCTTCAAATAAAAAACTTAGCCACCATTGAAGACCTGGAAGTTGAACTCAAAGAAGGTTTTTCTATTCTCACCGGCGAAACAGGGGCTGGGAAATCAATTATTATTGACAGCATCCGACTGATACTGGGAGAAAAAGCAACCACAGATATTATCCGGACTGGGAAAAATGAAACTTCTATAGAGGTTATCTTTATTATCCCCAGAAAATCAAACATTTTTAAAAATCTTGATGTGGATGAGCCCGGAGAAATTTTTCTGCACAGAAAAATATTTAAAAAAGGGACTGGTAGAGGATATATCAACGGCACATTAGTCCCCATAAAAAAATTTAGCCAGCTTAAACAGGATATCGTGGATATTCTCGGTCAAAACGATCATATATTTCTCAGAAAAAATGAATATCAATTGAATTACCTCGATCACTATTCTGGATCTTATCCTTTAAGAAACAAAGTGATGGAACTGGCTCGGAATATCAAAAAGATCCAGAAAGAAATCAATGAGCTGGAAGAGAAAAAGAAACAAAGGGAACAGAGGCTGGACTATTTTGAATATCAAATAAATGAAATAGAAAAAGCTCAATTACAGCCGGGTGAAGAAGAAGAGCTGCGGAGGGAAAGAGATCTTCTTAAGAATGCTGAAAAAATAAATTCTTGCATAAAGAATTCTCTGGAAATCACTTATGAGAAAGAAGAATCTTTATCCGGTCTTCTCTCCCAGCTGGAAAAGGACGTCAGACTTCTCTCAGATTTCAATCCTGACTTCAAACCCATGATGGAGAATATAAATCAGTTTTCCATATTCATGAAAGAATTCAATGAGGATTTGCTGAAAGTTAAAGAAGACTATGTGGGAGCCCCAGAAAAACTGGAAAAAATCGAAGAGAGACTCAGCCAAATTGAAAATCTTAAAAGAAAATACGGAAAAACATTAGAGGATGTCTT
>DASRVI010000044.1:0-2117 GCA_035655135.1 Acidobacteriota bacterium
TTCCTTTACTGTACACAGAATGAACCCGCAGAGGAACATACATCTCTTTTCTATATGCCTCCAAAAATCATGGCCTGTTCAATCAAATAAACATCAGAAGAACAAGGTCCTATTTGGTGAGCGAGGCTGTTTTAAGGACAAAACCGCGCTCCTTTGTGAAATGGTATACCTCTTCCAGCATCTTTTCTCTACCCGTAAGCAGAGCGCCAAATCCATATCGCTCTCTCACTTCAAAAACAGCTGACCCCAAACGCTGTTTATGGGGAGAATAAGGTTCAAACAGAGACAGCGTCCGGCCCCTGACCAGATCAGAAGCCTTGACCCCCACCAAACGCAGGGATAAACGGGTCCCCTGAAAGAGATCTAAAAACAGCTCCTGAGCGATCCTGTAGATCTCATCCATTTCTTGAACCGGATTCACCAGGAGCCTCCGGCGGGCTTCGGTCTTGAAATCAGACCATCTGACTTTGACTTCAATGATATGACTGAAAAGCCTGTCTTTTCCTAGAGCTAAACTCAACCGGTCACAGAGATAAGCCAGATGAGCCAGAAGGAGCCGCTTTTCCCAGATATCCTTAAGAAAAGTGGTCTCCCGGGAAATGGATTTCTGCTGACCTGATGATTCCAGGGGCCGGCTGTCGATCCCCTGCGATTGAAGCCGGATCTCCTCTCCCTTTAATCCAAAAAGCGCTCTTAAAGTCGCCCTGGGCAGTCCCCAGAGGTCTTTGATTTTCCGAATATTCAGCATGTGAAGGACAGCTTGAGATTTAGGTCCGATCCCGGGAAGAGCTTCTATAGAAAGCTCCTTTAAAAACGACTCTTCACAGCCCGGCTTGACTTCCACCAGCCCCCCGGGTTTGGCTCTCTTTGTCGCCAGCCTGGCTAAGATCTTGTTAGCACCCACCCCCACAGACATAGAGAGCTTTAACTCTTCTTCCACGGTCCTTTTTATCTTCTGGCTGGCTTGTGAAAAAGAGGGATAAAGCACGCCGCAGCGGCTGAGGTCCAGATAAGCTTCATCCAGGGATGCCATCTCTATATCTGGGGTATAACGGGAAAGAATCTCGTGGAAACGCCTGGAAAAAGCCGCATAAATTCGGTGATTGCCCCTTAAAAATATGCCGTGAGGACATAATTGATAAGCCTTTTGCAGGGGCATACCTGAATGCACCCCGTACTTTCTGGCTTCATAACAGGCTGTGGAAGCCACCCCTCTTTCATGAGGCAGACCGCCCACAATTACTGGTTTTCCCTCCAAAGAGGGATCCAGAAGCTTTTCCACGGATGCGAAAAAGGCATCCATATCAATATGGACAATACATCTCCTTTCCAATTTTATGACTCCTTGTTATTAAATTCGGAAAGCGGGGTTGAGTGGACTCAGTACTTGCGCAGGACTCCGATCACCCGCCCGATTATTCTCAGCTCGGAAACCCGGATGGGCTTGAATTCAGGATTCTCAGGAACCAAAAAAACATTCCCCTTCTCCAGCTTTAACCTCTTTAAAGTGATGGATCCGTCATCCAGAATCGCTACCACCATTTCTCCTGAACTGGCTGTGTTGGTGCGTTCTAAAAGCACTCGGTCGCCGTCATCTATAAAAGCATCCACCATGCTCTTGCCTTCAACCTGCACACAGAAAACGTTTCCCTTCTTGGGCCCCAGCATCCACTCAGGTATATCCACCGCGTCTTCGCTGGTGTCAAAGACCTCTTTAGGATCTCCTGCAGGAACCAACCCAGCTAAAGGCACTTGAATATGGGATTCCAAAGAAGGGGATCCTGCAAGTTTGATCTCGCCATTTTCTTTTCGTAAATAGCCTTTCTTCTCTATACTGGAGAGATGCTTGAACACGGCAGAGGGGCTGGGTATGCCCAGAATCTGGGCTAACTGCCGGACAGTGGGTGAATAGCCGTGCTTCCGGATAAAACCCTTGACCGCTTCCAAAACCTTTTTTTGTCTTCTGGTTAATTCGCGTCTTGTTCTGTTCACCGTTTTGTTCACCTATACCAATATAGGTCTGAATAAAATATTTGTCAAGAAAAAAATTAAATTGAAATTCAGGTGTAGCTTGTGCTCCGTTCAGATTTCTAACGCCATTCTTCTTCGTTTTTCTC
>DASRVI010000045.1:0-4160 GCA_035655135.1 Acidobacteriota bacterium
TCATTCAAGAGGCGCGTGTGTTCAACTTTAGATTTGAAGGAGAAGTGAAAATGAACAAGAAAGGAATTCTATTATCAATTTCGGTTATTTTTATTTTCTCAACTGTTCTCATTTTTTCATTGTTTTTGATTCCAGATTTAAGGGCAGAGCAAGAAGACATTGGAGAAGCTGCCTATAAACAAATGAAAGAAGCAGAAAAGACAGAAGATGAAGGAAATATAGAAGAAGCGGTCAAAAAATATAAGAAAGCCGCTGAGTTATATGAAAAGGCTTTAGAAAATTCACCGGATAATGACACCTATCAGAACAACTATCATCACTGTTTGGGGAGAGCCGGGTATGTTCAGCTTTCCAAAGCTAAAGAGCTCTTTGAACAGGAAAAGTTTAAGGAGGCTGCTGATTTTTATGAATCAGCCATTAAAGCTTATGAATACGGGCTTGAAAAGATTCCTGAGGATGACAATTATCTTCAGAATTTAGAATACTGCTGTTACTACAGAGGAAAAGCAGCTTTCAACCATGCGGTCAGAACAAACGGAAAAGCTCCCGAGTTCAGCGTTCAAACCGTCAACAATGGGGAGCTTCATTCTGATTCACTTAAAGGCAGAGTCACCCTTCTGGAATTCTGGACATCCTGGTGTCCTCATTGCCAGGAAATGATTCCTATTCTCCAAAGCCTCCATAAACGATTTTCTTCTCAAGGATTCCAAATTTTGGCGCTATCTATGGATAGAACCGAAAGATGGGAGAGAAGTGGTTCAGCTGAAAAAGCCGAAGAAAAGGCTAAAGAAGTGCCTTTTCAAGTGGGGTGGGGAACTAAAGATATCTATTATGATTATGGAGCTTTCTCCTCAGTTCCTACCATAGTCATTCTGGATAAAAACATGAATATTTTTTCAATGGTCCCTTCTGATGACCATACTGAAGAAAAACTTGCAGGTCTAATAAACCAGCTCCTAAATCAATAAAAACAGTGAAAAACAGTGCCACAATATCTTTTCACCAATTTTTTTAAGGTGAAAGTTAAAGAAAGCTAAATTTTTATAATTCTGTGGGCGGCTTCTTATTTGATGATCGAAAGAAGTCAACGATTATAAAAAGATTTGTGAAAAAAGCAGCAGCCAAAAAAGACCAAATCGCAATATCAAGCTGATTTATTACAGCAAAAATCAATATAAGAAAAAGAAGAAGTGCTCTAGATTCGCTGGTATCCCCTCTGACTTTATTATGATAATAATGAATGGTTATATAGTAAAGACAGACATGTAAAAAATAGGCAGCAGACCCCAAAAGGGCAAGAATAAGAATCAAATTGTGGCCGGTATATCTGTACATTCCGAAACCAATAGCACCAAATAGCACAAACTCTACGATTCGATCTAAAAATATATCCAAATATTTGCCGAAAACCGTTTCTTTATCTTTAGCCCGGGCCAGCATGCCGTCAGCACAGTCCACGATTGAAGACAATTGAGTCAGGATCCCGCCTGCTATAAACCAAGTAGGACTTCCCATTGCAAAACAGGCAGCGCCTCCTATTCCGATCATGAACGAGGCCACAGAGACCTGATTGGGTGTGATTTTGGTGGGTTTTAGCACTCTCACGATCGCCCAAGCCAGAGGGCGGTTTATCCAGGCATTGACCTTGACATAACGATTGATTAAAGGATGACCAGATCGTTTACTGGCTTTAAGGTACTCACTTCTTGTGGTGAAGTTTTGTATATATTTCTTTTTTTGCGTAATCAAAATCCTCCTGAGTATCGATTTCTGTCCAGGGTTTATTGGTCAGAAGAATTCCAAATGGACAAGATTTGTGGGCCAGGATGTCAAATCCTTTCTCAAAAAAATGATTTTTTTCTCCTTTTTGTTCCAATAAATCAAATTCTTTTGACAGGGGAAGGATAGTGTCGCGGGAGATTTTATTGATGCCAATGGCTTCCCCTTTGCACTCAGATGGCTCCAGAGCCTTGCCGATTCTGGAAATAAAGCCATTTTGGGCAATCACTTTGACTTCCTCTTTATCCAGTTTGATGGAATTATCGACCACCACACAGTTTTTTTTACCATAGTTGAGAAGATCAAAAAGGATCCTCGGGTCAAAAATCACATCTCCGTTAATCAAAATGAAGTCATCATCCATGTGTTTGAGAGCCAGATTGAGAGAAAAAGCTGTGTTGGTTTTTAAATAATAAGGATTTGTTACAGTCTTTATATGGGGATAGGCCCGCACATTTACAAGTGTTTTGATTTTTTCTTCTTGAAATCCAGTGACCAGCCAAATTTCCTCAATACCTGCTGCTGTAAAGCTTTCAATAATATATTCCAGAAGGGTTTTGGGACCCACCTTGAGAAGGCACTTAGGGACTTCCTGAGTATAGGGGAGTAGTCTGATGCCCCTGCCTGCACATAAAACCACTGCTTTCATGAGTTCAGATAAAGTTAGAATATTTCTTGACCGTCATTATTATATAAAAAAAGGTAAACAAATGTAAATTTATTCATAATCTAAATGATGTATAATGAATCAATGTCTTTACTCCACAATAAAATCAAAATTCATCATGTGCATGGATGGCTTTATGATATCTTTCTAGGAACCGTGCTTGAAAAGACCAGGCAATATGCCGCGGCTTATATCAAACGATCATGCTTATTCCCCGCTCTTGACCTCTGCTGCGGTACAGGAGCTCAGTGCCGCCACTTCCAAAAAAAGATGATTTACGGCACTGATATAGACACCAAAATTCTGGAATATGCGCGATTCCGGATGCCTTATGTACCTTTTATCTGCGCAGATGGGATTGAGCTTCCTTTTAAAGAAAATCAATTCCGGTCAGTCATCATTGCCTATGCTCTTCATGAAAAATCACCGGCGGTACAAGAAAAGATGATGCGGGAGGTAAAAAGAATATTAAGAGGGAGTGGAAAGCTGATCATCATCGATTATGAAAGTCCCATGGATTTACAAAGCCGACTGGGAAGAATAATGACTTATTTTATTGAGAGAAATGCTGGCAGGGAACACTTTCAGAATGGGCAGGAATTTTTAAAACAAGGAGGCCTGAGAGATTTCCTGTCAAAGCACAGCATAAGAGTTATCAAGAGCCTTTGGTTAAAACTGGGAAGCAGCCGGCTAATTATAGGAGAATTTGAGAAGTGATTATCATAAGGTTATTGTTTTTCGATTAGAATACTGAATTATTTATTTTTTTATTGACTTTTCTGCTTTCAGTTGATACTTAAAGAATAAGTAGGAAATAAGCTTAATTCATCTAAATTTTTTAGGAGGAACAAATGGCTAAACTCAATATCGTGGATTGGATCTGCATGATCCTAATCGTGATCGGCGGATTGAACTGGCTGCTGGTGGGGATTTTTGATTTTAATTTAGTTTCCGCCATCTTTGGAGCCATGTCGATCATTTCCAGGATCATCTATATTCTCGTTGGCGTGGCTGCGCTTTATGTTTTGATATTCATGCTCCCTAAAATTGGGAAGAAAACAGTTGTGGTTCCTTAGTTCTGAAGTATTTTTCTTTTGATTTAATCTAAACAGGCAACCCTACTTTATAAGTTTCGGAGAGGGCAAGTTCCTTCTCTTTGTAAACCGTAAATAACAGCAGAAGGGCATCTCTTTTAATTTTTAGTTTTGATGTTTATTTAAGAAGATCCCTTTTTAGTATTGAGTGCGATATCTGTGACAATCATGAAAAATTCAGCAGCAAAATAGAAGGCGATTAAAGTAAAAAAGGCAAATATAAGACCTCCGATAAGAAATATCACTCCGCCTAAAAATGTTGTTCCTCCGCCGTACTGAGGGATAAACTTAGGGACTTCTTCAAGAAGCTGGAGTCCGTATCCTCCGGCAAACCAGATCAAAATTCCTCCACCCAGGGCTACCGCTGCTGTTAAGGATGCATAGATTTCACCGAGAAGCCTGAGGAATACGGAGGTAACCGGTACTACGGTGTATTCTTTTGTTTTCAGTTTGGCAATTTCTTGAGCGCGCAGTAATGCTGCGTGAGCTGCCATATAAATTCCCACTAAGAAGAATATCTGAAAAATCACTCCTCCTGCAATCCCTGTGGAAGGAATTTCAAATACGAATTTCCATAAAAGTATCCAGATAACAATTGCGGCAACAATAGCAATGACTGC
>DASRVI010000046.1:0-7615 GCA_035655135.1 Acidobacteriota bacterium
AATAAAAAAGGAGCGACTTATTATGCTATATCGTTAGCTCTGGTCAATATTGCGGGCAGTATTCTAAGGGATGAAAACAGCGTCAGTACAGTATCGACTCTTCTGGATGATTATTACGGAATTGGTGATGTGTGCTTGAGCCTTCCGGTCATTATAAATAACAATGGAATTTATGAAGTTGTAAAAATTGAACTCAACAAAAAAGAAGAAAAAGTTGGAGAGATAATCAGTTGGTTATAGAAATATAGAAAATATTAAAAGGAGGTAACAAAAATGATGTGGGGTGACCACTGGGTGTTTGGCGGATTAATGTGGATTTTTTGGATCGCTGTTATCGTTGGATTAATTTTTCTTATTAAATGGGTTGTCCAACAGGGAAGGGAAGGCGAACCAAGAGTTAAAGAGGAAGCTTTGGAAATATTAAAAAAGAGATATGCTAAAGGAGAAGTAGATAAAGAGGAGTTTGAACAAAAGAAGAAGGATTTGCTGTCCTAATTTGTTCTCATCCATTTACAGCTTAGAAAACCCTTGAATACTATAGGGGGGTATGCTATAGTGTGAAAATAGATAAAAATGAAAGACCAAAAAACAACACATGAACAAGAATTGGTTCGACTGAGAAGAATTGAAGGGCAGATCAAGGGAGTTCAGAGGATGATTGAGCAGAAAAGATACTGTGTGGATATACTGACACAGCTCAATTCAATCGTAGGAGCCATAAAGAGCGTTGAGGAAAATATCCTGGAAAGACATCTTAAGGGTTGTGTTCGTCAGTCTTTCACAAAGGGAAATAATGAAGACAAGGCAAGAAAAATAGGAGAGGTTATTGAGGTGTTGAAAAAGTTTAGGAGGTACTGAGGTGGAAAGGTGTTTAAACAGGGGGAATAGAAGAAAAGGAAAAAAATTTTACAATGAATCTTTACAAATACGATAGGTACTATATATACCCTAGATATACTAAGTATCGGTGCGGCAAGAGAAATAATGGAACAAAGTATTAAATAGGAAATCATGTAGATAAATTAGGAATAAAAGGAAAAAAAATGAAAAAATATTTGATATGGGTTTTTATAGTTCTTTTAACTTTTAGTGGATATCTTTTATCATCTCCGAAAGATTTTGTTAATCAGAGCAATTTGTTGAAAGAATGGATCCAAGAAGCATTGGAGAACAATCCTAGGTTGGAAGCCGCTCATCAACGGGTGCTTTCCACTGAAAAAGTCATTCCTCAAGCCGGTGCTCTCCCTGATCCGCAGCTTAGTTTTGGCCTGTCCAATCTTCCAGTCAACAGTTTTTCTTTTAATCAAGAACCCATGACAGGCAAGGTGATCGGAATCATGCAGATGTTCCCTTTTCCAGGAAAATTGTCTCTTTCCACAGATATTGCCGAATATGAGGCTGCTGCTGTGAAATATCAGAAAGAAGAGATCCGAAATCAAATCATTCAAATGGTCAAAAATGCTTATTTTGACTTATATGCTGTTGATCGAGCCATTGAGACAACTGAAAAAAACAAGGCGTTGATGAAACAGTTTATCCATATGGCAGAAACCAAATACAAGACCGGTTCCGGGCTTCAGCAGGATGTTCTTCGTGCCCAGGTTGAAATCTCCAAACTGGAAGATGAATTCATCATGTGGAAGCAAAAAAGAATCTCGGTCACTGCTCGGTTGAACGCACTGTTGAATAGACCCGTTTATACCCGGATTGAAAAGACCTCTCTGGGATTGATGATCCCGGATGGTCCAAAAAAAAGATTTTCTGCTGAAGAAATCGAAAAAAACAGGCCGCTGTTAAAGGCCTGGCATCAAAAGATTCAAAAGGCAGAGACAGAAGTTGAACTCACAGAACGTGATGTTTTGCCTGATTTTATGGTCGGAGCCAGCTACCGACAGCGCAGTGACCTCGCTGACATGAGGCAGATGACTGATTTTTTTTCAGCCACACTGTCAGTGGATATTCCGCTCTATATGAACCGCAAACAAAAGGCAAAAGTAGCAGAAAGAGAGATGGCCTTTAAAGCAGTCAAATCAGAGTATGAAAATATAAAAATCAATGTCTTATCTGAGATAGAAAGCATTCTGGCTGAGCTGGAGAGAAACCGGAAAAGAGTTGAACTTTATAAAGGAGGATTGCTCATCCAGGCTCAGCAGTCACTTGAGTCAGCTCAGGCAGGTTATAAAGTGGGAAAAGTTGATTTTTTAACCCTTATCAACAATCGAATGTTGCTTCAGAATTATGAACTGCAGTATTTCTTTGCCGTATCCGATTTTCATAAAAGTTTGGCAGAATACGAACTGGCTGTGGGCATAGATGTCATGCAGGCGACAGAATCAAAAGAACCAAATTAAGAAAAGATAATGAGTCACAGGAGAAGAAAATGAAAGCAAAATTAATCATAATCCTTGTTGTTGGGATTTTCATAGGAGCGACAGCCACTTATTTCATCATTCCGGGTTTGAGGACTTCGGAAAAAATGCCTCCAGAGGATGTCGAACAGCTCTATTCATGTGGAATGCACCCGGAAGTTATTTCTGATAAGCCGGGAAACTGCCCCATATGCGGGATGAAGCTCACTCCCATCAAAAGCACTGGTCAGGGTAAAGAACAGGAGCAAACCAGTGATTCATCCAAACAAGGCAAGATCCTTTACTGGCGCGCACCAATGGATCCCACAGAAATCTATGATAAGCCGGGAAAATCCAAGATGGGTATGGACTTGGTTCCTGTTTATGAAGGTGAAGAGGCAGATGGAGCTGGCAGCATAATCATCGATGGTGTTTTGCAGCAGAATATGAATCTGCGAGTGGCCAAAGTGGAGCGCCGGGATATCTTTAATGTTATCAGAGCTTACGGTAAGGTGAGTTATGCTGAAGACAGAGAATCGACAGTCCACACCAAAATCAGCGGATGGGTCGAGAAATTATACGTGAACAAAACAGGGCAAAAGGTTCAAAAAGGTCAGCCTTTGCTGGAGATTTACTCTCCTGAATTGGTAACCACCCAGGAAGAGTACTTATTAGCATTGAAGAATTACCAAGAGTTGTCTTCAAGCCCTTATGAAAGTGTGAAAAACAGTGCAGAAAAAATGCTCCTCCTGGCTAGAGGACGTCTGGAGTACTGGGACATACCTGAATCAGAAATCACAAGAATAAAAGAATCCGGTCAGGCACACCGAACCATTCTTCTGAGGTCTCAAATGACAGGAGTTGTCACTCACAAAACGGTTGTAGAAGGAGACAAAATAAGTCCTGGTATGGACCTTTTCCATATTGCCAATCTGGATAAGATCTGGGTTGAAGCCTCGGTCTATGAATCAGAGCTTGCTCTTGTTAAAGTCGGACTAAAGGCTGAACTTGCATTGGATCACATCCAGATGGGAAAACGGATAGGTAAAGTTGATTTCATCTATCCCTATCTTGATCAGAAGTCAAAGGCCAATACAGTCAGATTGGTGTTTGACAATCATGACCATGTCCTCAAACCGGACATGTATGCCACAGTCCGGATCTTCAGTCATACAGCAAAAGATGCCCTGGCTGTTCCTTCTGAAGCGGTTATTCATTCCGGAAAGCGTCAAATTGTTTTTGTGAGCCAGGGTGATGGAAAGTATGAACCGAGAGAGATAAAAGTCGGGGTTGAATCCGGGGACGGGTATGTCCAGGTTGTCTCTGGTTTGTTTGATCATGAGGAAGTTGTGGTTTCTGGACAATTTATGCTGGATTCAGAAAGTAGGACCCGCGAAGCCATCGCCAAGATGCGGGAAACCCAGGCACAAAAAGCAGAGGAAGTAGTTGTGAAAGAACGGAAAAAAGAGCCGGAGGACCACCAGCATGAAAAATCTGAGATGGATGCGGATCAGCTGTATGCCTGTCCCATGCATCCTGATTTTCTGACCACAGATAAAGACGCCCGCTGTCCAGAATGCGGCATGAAGCTCGAAAAGGTGAAGTGACATGTTGGAAAAAATCATTGAATGGTCTGTGAACAATCGGTTTTTAGTCACCATTGGGATCATCGCCTTGATCATTGCTGGAGTGGTGTCTATTCAGACAACTCCAGTGGATGCCATACCTGACCTCAGTGATGTTCAGGTGATCATTCTTACCGAATATCCGGGTCAGGGACCTAATGTGGTTGAAGACCAGGTGACTTATCCTTTAACCACAGCCATGCTGTCTGTCCCTTACGCCACTGTTGTCAGAGGGTATTCCTTTTTTGGCTTTTCACTTGTGTACATCCTTTTTGAAGATGGGACTGATCTTTACTGGGCACGGAGCCGGGTTCTGGAGTATTTGAATTTTGCAGGAAGTCGTCTTCCTCAGGGAGTGACTCCTCAGTTGGGACCGGATGCCACAGGTGTGGGATGGGTGTATGAATATGTCCTGGACGGGGGAGACAAATATGACCTTCAGCAGTTGAGATCGATCCAGGATTGGTATTTGCGGTATGAGCTGGCTAGTGTTCCCGGGGTCAGTGAAGTGGCCAGTATTGGGGGTTTTGTCAAACAGTATCAGGTCGAGGTCGATCCTGTTAAACTGCTGGCTTATAACATTCCTCTACAGAAAGTGAGGACCGCCATAAAGCGAAGCAACAACAATGTGGGAGGCCGGTTGATCGAGATGGGAGAGACCGAGTACATGGTCCGAGGATTGGGATATATCCAAAACATTGATGATTTGAAGCAGGTTCCTGTAGGAATGGGGCCGAACAATGCCCCTGTTTTTCTTAAGGATATTGCTCGCATCCATCTCGGACCAGAGCTTCGGCGTGGGATTGCAGAATGGAATGGACAAGGGGAGACTGTGGGAGGAATTGTGGTTATGCGTTTTGGTGAAAACGCGCTCAAAGTCATTGAAGGAGTGAAGAAAAAGCTGGAGGAACTGGAAAAAGGATTACCTGAGGGCGTGACAGTGAAAACAGCCTATGACCGTTCTTCTTTGATAAAGCGCGCCATTTCCACATTGAGAGAGAAACTGTTCGAAGAAGCCATTGTGGTGGCTTTGATCATCATTATTTTTCTCTTTCACTTGAGGAGCTCATTTGTGGCTGTGTTTACGCTTCCTTTGGGAGTTCTGGTCGCGTTTACAGTGATGAGGGCCCAGGGTCTTAATGCCAATATCATGTCTTTAGGAGGAATTGCTATTGCCATTGGAGCCATGGTGGATGCAGTGGTGGTGATGATCGAGAATGCCCATAAGCATATGGAAAAAGAACCTTATAAAAAGGGGAAAGACAGATGGGAGCTCATTATCAAAGCCTCAAAAGAAGTTGGTCCGGCTTTGTTTTATTCCCTGCTCATTATAACTATCTCGTTTATCCCTGTTTTTACGCTGCAGCAGCAGGAAGGAAGGCTCTTCCGACCTCTGGCCTTCACAAAAACCTATGCTATGGCAGCCTCTGCTTTTCTGGCTATTACAGTAGTCCCTGTTTTAATGGGTTTTTTTATTCGGGGAAAGATTAAGCCGGAGAATAAACACCCTCTCAGCCGGATTCTCATCTATGCCTATCGTCCGGTCATCCAATTCATCCTCAAACACAAAACAGCAACCATCATTGTCGCATTATTGGTTGTTGTGATCACAATGTTTCCTCTTTCCCGTCTCGGTTCCGAGTTCATGCCCCCGCTCAATGAAGGAGACCTTCTTTACATGCCCACCACGTTGCCGGGAATTTCAGTCACCAAAGCCAAGGAGCTTCTCCAACAGACCGACAAAATCATTGCCAGTTTTCCTGAAGTGGAGTCTGTGTTTGGAAAAATCGGAAGAGCTGAGACAGCCACAGACCCGGCTCCATTGACCATGATTGAAACCACCATCATGCTCAAAGACAAAAAAGACTGGCGGCCCGGGATGAGCATCGAAAAACTCACTGAAGAATTGGACCAAGCAGTCCAGTTTCCTGGTTTGACCAATGCCTGGACCATGCCCATCAAAACCAGAATTGATATGCTCAGCACAGGAATCAAGACTCCTGTGGGAATCAAGCTGATGGGGCCCGACCTGCAGACCCTCAGTGATTTGGGAGAGCAGATAGAAGCGGTCATACGTCAGGTCCCGGGCACAGGAAGTGTGATTTCGGAACGGGTCACAGGAGGAAATTATATCGACTTTGTGGTCCATAGAGAAGCTGCAGCCCGTTACGGATTAACAGTCGGGGATGTCCAAGACATCATCATGTCAGCTGTGGGTGGGATGAATGTCACCACCACTGTGGAAGGGTTGGAGCGGTATCCAGTGAATGTTCGGTACAGCCGGGAACTGCGTGATGATTTGCCTTCCTTAAAACGTGTTCTGATTCCAACACCATCAGGTACTCAAATTCCTCTGGGACAAGTAGCAGATATCCAGATCAATAAGGGACCTGCAGCCATCAAGAGCGAAAATGCCAGAAGAACAGCCTGGCTTTATGTGGATCTTAAGGATATTGATGTGGGCTCTTATGTGAAGAGAGCTAAAAGGATTGTTGATACAACAATTGAGTTTCCTTCAGGCTACAGCATTGTTTGGAGCGGGCAGTATGAATATATGCAGCGTGCACAGAAAAGATTGCAAATGGTTGTCCCAGTGACTCTGCTTATTATTTTCATGTTGTTGTATTTAAATTTCAGAAACGTCACAGAAAGTCTGATCATCATGCTGTCTCTCCCTTTTGCTCTGGTCGGTGGAATCTGGCTGATATGGATGAGTGGTTATAACATGAGTGTGGCGGTGGGAGTCGGATTTATTGCACTGGCTGGAGTGGCGGCAGAAACAGGAGTGGTGATGCTTCTTTATGTTGATAATGCTTATAAGGACCGCCTTATGCGTGGAAAGATGAATTCACGAAAAGATCTTCATGAAGCCATTGTTCATGGAGCTGTGGAAAGAGTTCGCCCCAAGCTCATGACAGTGACCACCACCATTATGGGACTGCTGCCCATTATGTGGGGTCATGGGACAGGTTCCCAGGTGATGAAGCGGATTGCCGCTCCTATGGTTGGTGGACTGATAACCTCAACCGTTCTCACCCTTATGGTTATTCCGGCAGTTTATTATGTCTGGCGGGGACATAAACTGTCAAAATAAACAAATAGCCGACTTGAACTTTTGCGATTGTGCATCGGGATAGTGTATAATCTCCGCAAGCAAACATTGAAACCTATGGAAGCAGAAGACTGTATGAAATGTTCTAATAAGGCAGCTGATAGCTGCAGCATGAGACAATAATAAGACAAGAGGCTGACGATGAAACTAAAAACATGGTTCGCAGAAACGAGACCTCAATTTTTAATCCTTTCCATAGTTTTGATATTTTTGGGGACCTGTATTGCCTGGTATGATCATTTTTTCAACTTCTGGCATGCTTGGCTTGCTTTTGTGGGTCTGCTGCTGCTTCATATCAGTGTCAATGTACTGAATGATTATTTTGATTATAAAAGCGGCATAGATCTGGAAGTGAAAAGAACCCCTTTTAGCGGGGGCAGTGGCATCCTACCAGCAAGGTCACTGGCTCCTAAAGCTGTCTTCAGGTTCGGGATCATTTGCTTTCTTCTTTCTGTTCCTATAGGTGTTTATTTTGTTATCACTAAGGGTTGGCTTCTTCTCCCTTTGCTTGTGATAGGGGCTGTTTGCGT
>DASRVI010000047.1:0-4157 GCA_035655135.1 Acidobacteriota bacterium
CTTTTGCTGACAAACAGCCCGCACTTCACCCGGGACATTTTTTATGAACAATAAATTGATCCAAAGATACCAAAGGATATACGTCCAGCTCAGAGAACTTCTGAAAAAAACCAATGATGAAACAGCCAAAATGTCTACGGTCACAGCACTTCTTCATAATAAAATGCCCCATTTTTTCTGGACTGGATTTTATCTTCTTAAAAAAGGGAATCTGATTGTCGGTCCCTACCAAGGACCTTTGGCCTGTCAGGAACTTTCAGAAAAAAAAGGAGTCTGCTGGTCAGGAATCCAAAAAGAAAAGACAGTTGTTGTCCCGAATGTCCATAAATTTCCAGGCCATGTCGCTTGCGACAGCAGATCCAATTCTGAAATCGTGGTTCCTTTAAAAAAAAGAGATGGATCCGTGTATGGAGTATTAGATGTTGACAGCCGGAAATTTAATGCCTTTTCAGAGATAGATAGAGAATGGCTTGAAAAAATCGCCAACCTCATTTAAACCAAACCTGAATTCCTTTATTTCTAATTATAAGCTTCATATTCTTTATATTATTTTTTCAGCGGTATGTATAAAATACTATTTAAATTTTAATTTTGAAGAAAATTTAAAATAAAGTATAATCAATGTTAAAATAAACTCCATGTCTGAAGCAAAAGTACTTGAGATAAAAGACCTGCATAAGTCTTTTAAATCTGGCTTTCTAGGAAAGAAGATAAAAATCCTTAAAGGAATTTCTTTAGAAGTCAAACAGGGAGAAATATTTGGTTACTTAGGTCCTAACGGAGCCGGAAAAACATCTACCCTCAAATGCATATTAGGGCTTATTTTCCCTGACAAAGGAAGAATCAATATATTCGGATTCGATCATCTCTCCACCAAAGCCAAACAAAAAATCGGCTTCCTTCCTGAAAATCCTTATTTTTATGATTACTTAACCGCTTCTGAGTTTCTTAATTTTTACAGTCAGCTTTTCCAGAAACAAAAAACAGAAAATATTGATGATCTCTTGAAATTGGTAGGAATTGAAAAAAGCGGAAATACCCAATTAAGAAAATTCTCTAAAGGGATGCTCCAGCGGTTGGCTTTAGCCCAGACCCTTTTAAATGATCCAGAGCTTGTACTTTTGGATGAACCATTAGGAGGCCTCGATCCCATAGGAAGAAAAGAGATCAGAGATATCATATTAAAACTTAAACAAAAGGGAAAAACGGTTTTTCTGTCTTCACATATTCTTCAGGACATTGAGATGATCTGTGACCGGGTAGCCGTACTGGTCAATGGAGAAGTCATCAACCAAGGCCGGCTGGAGGACCTGGTTTCTCAGGAGATACTGTTTACTGAAATGACTGTTTCCCAAATCAATCCAAGAGAACTGGAAAAGTTTGGAAAAACCTTGACTCAATACGGAAACAGGAGTCTTATAAAAATCTATGACCCAGATAAAGTGCAGGAAATCTTACAGATCATCGATGAGAAAAAAGGCAAAGTTCATTCACTGGTTCCCAGAACTCAAACACTGGAAGATATTTTTGTGGGAATGGTGAAACAAAAATGAAAATAAGAGCTGTGGCCTTCAATACATTTAAAGAAGCTATCAGAGACCGGGTGCTTTATCTCCTTTTATTTTTCGCTGCAGCCAGCCTTATTTTTTCTCGAATCCTGGCTCTTCTAACCGTGGGAGACAAAACAAAAATCATCATGGACGCGGGGCTGGCTTCCATTTCCCTTTTTGGTGTTCTCATGGCTATTCTTATGGGAACCGGACTGGTATATAAAGAAATCGACAAAAAAACCGTTTACACTCTGCTTTCAAAACCGATAAACAGGCTGCAGTTTTTACTCGGAAAATTTTTCGGACTCATGACGACCCTTTTTATCATGCTTGGAGTGATGAGTCTTATTTTTATCATCATCTTACTTCTTCATTCAGGTCAAATCACCTGGAAGTTCTTTGTCTCAATCGCATTCATCTATTTGGAACTTGGTCTCATCACATCCGTAGCTCTCTTATTCTCATGCTTTTCAACTCCAATTTTAAGCTCCATCTTCAGCCTTTCTTTTTATCTTATCGGCCATCTTTCCTGGGGGATAGAAACTCTGATAAAGAAAATGAAGCCAGGAGTCACAAAATTTTTAACCCAGGTAGTCTATACTCTACTTCCTGATCTGGAAAACTTTAATTTCAAAACAGAAGTGGTGCACAACCTTCCCATTCCTCCAAAAATTTTTCTTTTTTCATTTTTTTATGGGATCATCTATACATTTTTCATTCTAGTGCTCTCCATGCTGGTCTTTCGAAGAAGAGACTTTATATAATCAACATGAGAAAACAAATCCTAATTGGGCTTCTTATCATAAGCTGCGGCTTGTTTATGGGACTGAAGCTCATAACAGACCAAATTCCTCGAGAAAAAGTTCCAGGAGCATCCATTATTTACATACCCTCAGGGAAATATCTCAAATACGCTTCTTTTGGCTATTCCACTCTATTGGCAGATTTAGTCTATATATGGTCTATACAGTATTTCAGCAATACTTCTGTCCCGGAAAGATTTCAATATTTAACTCATGTGTATTCAATTATATCTGAACTTGACCCGCAATATCTGGACCCTTATCAAGTGGGGGCCTTGATTGCTATCTATGATGCCAGAGAGTTTGACACAGCCATGGAAATTCTTAGTCAGGGGCTCAAAAAAAATCCTGAACAGTGGATATTTCCCTGGCAGGCTGGGCATTATGCTCAGATGATCTTGAAAGATTATGAACTGGCCAAAAAATATTATAAAAAAGCTATGGAAATCCCAGGCGCTCCTCCTATAACCAAAAGACTTTATTCAAACGCCATCTATGAACTGGGCGATTATGAAACCGCCTGGAAAAACTGGCTGGAAATATATAAGAATACAGATGATGAGAGGGTTAAAAAAATTGCTTCCAATCATCTCTACCGCACCAAAGCGGCCATGGATATCCAGAAGATCAAACATGCTTTAAAAAAGTATAAAGACAAATTCGGTCAATTCCCCGAAAAGTTAGACTCCCTGGTATCACAAGGATTTTTAGACGGGATCCCCCAAGATCTGGACGGACAGGATTATGTCTATGACCGTGAGACAGGGGAAATCACAACTGCTGTCATACCATGGAAAAGATAATTCTTATTGTTCTCATAGGGCTGGCATGGGGAAGTTTTCTCAATGTTTTGATTTTCAGGATACCCAGAAAAATGAGCATCCTGAAGCCTCCTTCTTCCTGCCCAGAATGTCACCACAGAATCAAATTTTATCACAATATTCCAGTGGTCTCTTATATTTTGCTTAAGGGAAAATGCAGGTACTGCGGTGCTAAAATCCCTTTCTTTTATTTTCTTGTGGAGGCAGCCACTCCTATACTCTTTATTCTGCTCTATTTTAAGTTCTCTTTGAGCCTTCACTTTTTTATTTCCTGCTTGTTCGCCAGCGCCATGATCATCCTGTGCGTTATTGACTACAACCATCAAATTCTTCCGGATATCATCACTCTGCCTGGCCTGGTAGGAGCTGTGGTGTATTCCTTGTTCCGTACGGATCTCAATCTCACTGATTCCTTATTGGGAGCGGTTTCAGGAGCCGGTTTCCTTCTTTTAGTCTATGCACTTTATTATTTTATACGAAAAAAAGAAGGTCTGGGCATGGGTGATGTGACCATCATGCTTTTTATAGGCTCCTATCTGGGATGGAAAATGTCTTTCTTCACCCTGCTCATCGCCTCATTTGTGGGCGCAGCTGTGGGTATTTATTTTGTTTATATGAAAAAAAAGACCTTTCAGTATTCTCTTCCCTTTGGGACCTTTTTAGCACCTGCAGCCATTTTTACTCTCCTATGGGGAAACCAGATCCTTCAGGCTTATCTCAAGCTCTTTAAAACCCCTTAAACCTAAACTATTCATAAAAAAATGGTGATGAAATTTAGGTATGGCTTGTGCTCCGTTCAGATTTTTAACGCCATTCTTCTTCGTTTTTCTCGGCGGTTCCGTAACTCCCCCTATCCGTAGGTCAAACATCCTGGTCATTCATAAAATATGTATGCATTCTCATACATATTTATCATGATCCAGATTTTTACCAATGTTTTATTTATTAAGAACATGATTGTTAAGTTAACTCATTTAATGATT
>DASRVI010000048.1:0-2538 GCA_035655135.1 Acidobacteriota bacterium
GGTGTTCCTTTATCCATGACTGTTGCCGGCATGGCTGTGGGATTGATCTCTCAAGATGATAATCACATCTTGTTAACAGATATCGCAGGATTTGAAGACCATTTTGGAGACATGGACCTTAAAGTCGCGGGTACAGAAAAAGGCATCACTGCCATCCAGATGGATTTAAAAATCCCATCTCTGCCTCTTAATATTCTTGAGAAGGGCTTAAAAAAAGCCAAAGAAGCCAGACTTCAGGTTTTAGCAAAAATGAAAGAAGTCATGCCTATTTCCCGTCCCAATATTTCTCCCTATGCTCCGCGAATCATAAATCTGTTTATCAATCCGACTAAAGTGGGGGAAGTCATTGGCCCATCAGGAAAAACAATAAAAAAGATTATTTCTGAAACCAAGGCCAAAATTGATATTGGAGAAGCGGGAAAAATCACCATTGCCTCTCCTGATATGGAAGCTGTCAAAAAAGCAGAAAAGATGATTAACGACATCACAGAAGAACCAGAGGTGGGAAAAGTGTATGAGGGAAAAATAGTGAGGATAGAAGATTATGGAGCCTTTGTCCAGATACTTCCCAATGCGGACGGTCTTCTCCATATTTCTGAAATCTCTCACCAGCATACTAAAAATATAAGAGATGTTCTTAAAATCGGACAGACCATCAGAGTCAAAGTCATAGCTATCGACGATAAAAACCGAGTCCGGTTGAGCAAAAAAGCTCTGGAATCTGAAAAAAACAGCTTTAAAAGCAAAAAATACAAAGATTATAAAAAAAATCGTTTTCAAGATAAAAACAAGAAAAAAGACCGGTTCTAATAAATTTAGATCAATAACTGGTTTAAAATGATGCCTTCTTCCAGGGACAAAAAGGGTTTCACTCTGATCGAGATGTTGGTCACCTTGACCATTCTCTCCATTCTCGCTGCCAGCGCTGTCCCTCTGGCAAAAATCGCTGTAAAACGACAAAAAGAAATCGAACTTCATAGAAATCTCCGGTTGATAAGAAGTGCTATTGATGAGTACAAAAGGCTTTCTGATGAAAAAAAAATAGAAGTGGAAGAAGATACCTTCGGCTATCCACCTGATCTAGAGACCTTAGTTATAGGAGTTGAAATCAAATCAGGAGAGGGAGAAGGAGAAGAGGGAGAAACAAAAATAAAAAAATTTTTAAGACGCATCCCTAAAGATCCTATGACCGCCAATGGAGAATGGGGGCTGCGGTCCTATCAGGATGATTATGATTCAGACACTTGGGGAGGGGAAAATGTTTATGATGTCTACTCCCAAAGTGAAGGAACAGCCATTGATGAAACAAAATACAAAGACTGGTAAACACAGCTCTAAGAGTCGCCTTAACAGAAAATCCCTAAAGATCAAAACTCGATCTCTATCAGGAAAAAATGGATTCACATTGATAGAAATTATGATTGTGTTTGCCCTCATAGGAATACTGGTGGCTATGGGAATTCCTCAGTTCAAATACGCAGCACAAAGAGCCAGAGAAGCAACTCTAAAAGAAAATCTTTTTATAATGAGAAAGCTTCTCAACCAATACTGTATAGATAAAGGCAGATACCCTGACTCTATACAGGTTCTGGTTGAGGAAGAATACTTAATGAAAATCCCAAAAGACCCCATTACAAAATCATCGGAAACATGGGTGGAAGTCAAGGAAAACCTTATCACCGAGGAACTTATGGAAGGTAAAATGCCCGGAGTCATTGATGTGCATTCTGGATCTGAAAAAATAAGCCTTGACGGCGCTCCTTACAACACCTGGTAGGTTTTTCATATCGACCATGCAAAAATATTCTTCTGAAACCTCTCATAAAAATTTAAACTCTCATTTAACATCCCGCACACGCCGTTATGATTCAGGCTATATGATACTGCTTCTTGTATTGGCTGTGTTTGTGTTAACCATTGGATTGATGGTGGCAGTTCCGGTATGGCAAACCCAGATCCAGAGGGAGAAGGAAGAAGAGCTCATTTTTAGAGGGAAGCAGTATGTGGAATCCATACGTCTATTTCAGCAGAATAATCCCGGAGCTTTTCCAAAAAGCCTGGAGGAGCTTACTGAAGAAAAATGCATCCGTAAACTGTATAAAGACCCTATGACAGAATCAGGAGAATGGAATATTATTCTTATTTATCCAGGGGTATCCTCCGAACAGGGGGCTTCTCCTCAAAAAGTTTTGATTGCTTCTCAAACAAACCTAAATTCTATGGATAATCCCCAAATCATAGGAGTGGTCAGTCAATCAAAAAAAAGTTCAAAAAAAATCTATATGGATCAGGAAACTTATGACAAATGGCTTTTTTTCTACGGCCAGGACCCCGAGAAAATGCCTGAAATAGTGTATTTCAGTCAACTAGAACAATAAACATGGACTCTATTCTGATCATTGCCTGTGAAAACTCAGCCGAAAACTATGGGGCAGACTTGGTTAGAGAATTCAGGCATTTTCATCCGGGAATGCATTTCTATGGAATCGGTGGAAAGCAGATGCAGGAGAATGGAGTAGAGCTTCTTTTTTCAATCCA
>DASRVI010000049.1:0-4363 GCA_035655135.1 Acidobacteriota bacterium
GAATGGCGTTAAAAATCTGAACGGAGCCTAAGCCATATCTGAATTTACTACAGATTTTATAAATGACCATAAATATTGTAATATTTATGTCTCATCCGTCATCTATATGGGACAGAAAAAGTTCATATCTGATTTTATCTAAGGGGTGTAGACATGGCATAAACATTGCATAATATAGATCTTGGACTATTCACGAGCCGATGAAAACATCGCCATTTTTTTATGAATAGATCAGGAGATGTGAGGAGAAAAAAAATGAGAAAACTAATATGTATAATTTCTTGCTCGCTGCTCTTTTTCTCCGTGGTCTCGGGCGAAGAAATCAGATACACTGAACGTTCCTTATCCAGGCTGAGCCATACCACTGGCAACACATTTATCCAAAAGGCAGGAGAGCTCACTTATGAAGAAGGAGTGGTGAATATGCCGCTGGCCGAAGGAGACCGAATCAATACTACTGAGGGTAGAGCTGAAATATACATCGGAAACAGTAATTATGTAAGGCTTGACTTCAATACTAAAATAGACCTCACCAAGCTTCCCTCTATAGAGAATGATGTGATTCAGATCAAGCTCTGGACCGGAAGTATCATTGTTAGTCTTGGATCTTTACAAAAAGAAAAAAATATTGAACTCCATACCGTTGATATATCCATCTATATATTAGAACAGGGACTCTACAGACTGAATGTTAACGAAAACCAGAACACCGATTTTTTTGTCTATGAAGGAGTGGTGGAAGCAGCCGGCGAATCAGAATCCGTCTTGCTTAAAGACGGTCAAAAGTTGGAAGCTCAGAGAGGATTCTATACAGAAACCTCCCTTGACTTCATGGCAGCTGCTAATGACAGCTTCTATGAATGGAGCCATGAAAGAGATTCCATACTCAAACAGCATTTTGCCAAAAGATATCTGCCCGAAGAGCTCGGTGACTTTGAATACGAACTCCATACTTATGGTCATTGGAATTATTTATCCCCTTATGGATATGTTTGGGTGCCTGGTGGAATCGGTCCTAACTGGAGACCTTACTATAATGGACGCTGGCTGTGGTTCCCAATCTGCGGCTGGACCTGGCTGCCTTATGAACCATGGGGATGGGTGACTTTCCACTATGGACGATGGCATTGGAGCCTTGATCTGGGATGGCACTGGATTCCTACTGTCCAATGGAGCCCTGCATGGGTGAGATGGTACATATGGAATGACTACTGGGCTTGGGCTCCTATTAGCTATTATGGATACCCAGTGGTTATCATAAACAATGTCTTTTATCCAAACTACAGCCAAAACACTTATCCTTATAACTCCAGGGCTTTAACTGTGGTTCACAAAGACCAACTAAGGGCAAAGAATCTATCTGAAGCTGTCCTAAGTCACTCCTCTTTGAAAGATTTGGAAAATGCACATCTTTCTAAAGGTATTCCGTCTGTAAAAGAGATTCCAAAACCCGTGACTGGAGAAAATTTAGACCTTAAAAATAGGATGCTCCTTCACAATAAGGATAAAATAAACATAGACCATTCCAGAGAGATTAGAGATCCAAGTAAACAAAGAATTGTGAACAGAGAATTCGGATATCCCTCTTCTTTAAGACAAAAAATAGATAAATACATCAATCCCAAAACAAATAAAGATGCCAAATCAATAGTGGAAAAAGCATTTAATTATTTCTCAAGCGGTAAAAATCAGTACATAAAAAGCCGAACAGATCCCATTACCAGCAAACGATCTTCATCCCTATCCAGCACAAATAAATCGGCCTCAAGGAGCCAACCAAAAAGATCAGTCTCACAGACCAAGAAAAGTTCAGGTTCGAAAACAAGAAAAAGCTCAAGTTCAAAAACAGTTAAAAAGAAGAAGAAATAAACTTCGCCGACTTATTTTTCCTTTACAACCTCATAATAATCATAAGTCATCATGTGGTCTTCATAAGAACAAAATCTATTGGGTTCAGTCCCTGGGATAAAGACTTCACGAATAATAAACTGGGGCGGACAAACCGGCGTGGGAAGAAGTCCTGTTTTATAATCGATATTGACAAAGGAAAGATTAGGAGGAACGGGAAACTCTCCTTCTTCATACTCAATTCCCTGCTCTTCAGCTTCCTCCTTTCTCTCTTCGATAATCTTAGAAAAAAAATCAACCCATGCGGGTTGAGCTGCCACAGCTCCGGACTGCCCTTTTCCAATGGTTATTCTTCCTTCTCTGTGACCCACCCAGACCCCTGCACATAAGTTCGGAGAAAACCCCATGAACCAGGCATCCGAATGCTCATCCGTAGTCCCGGTTTTTCCAGCTAAAGGCATTTCCAATGCCCTGGCTCTCCATCCTGTGCCTCTTTGAACCACTCCTTGAAGCAGGGAAGTCATGATATAAGCAATCTGGGGAGATATCACATGATGAGCTTCCACTCTAGCTTGTTCCAATATATTGCCTTTTCGATCTTCGATTCTTTTAATAAAATAAGGTTCTATTCTCACTCCCTGATTGGGAAAAACCGTAAACGCTGAAACCAGTTCAATCATCTTCACTTCAAAAGCGCCTAAAGCTAAGGACAGGTACGGAAGAATATTTGAGGTCAATCCGAATTTTTTGCAGTATTTCACCCCTTCTTGTGGGGAAATATGGTCCAGAAGCTTGGCTGTAACAATATTTCTGGATTCCTCAATACCTCTTCTAAAGGTGACTCTACCTTTATATTTTTCATCATAATTGGGAGGATCCCAAACCTTTCCTGACCATTTATCCTCAAACTTCATGGGCTCATCAATAAATGTGCTGGCTGGGGTCAGCCCGTTTTCCAAACCCGCTGTATACAGAATAGGTTTGATCACAGAACCAGACTGCCTCATGGCTTGAGTGGCGTTATTCCATTCGCTCCTCTGATAAGAATAACCTCCCACCATGGCTTTTACTAGGCCTGTTTGAGGCTCAATCACCAGGAAAGCTCCCTCTAATTCGGGCTCCTGCTCCAGAGAAGCTTGGAAGGTCTTGTTTTCATCATCAATGCTTGTGATCATCACATGGATGATATCCCCTTTTTGGATCAGTCTCTCAAGATTCCTTGTTCCGGTCCACTGAATGTCTTTATTGGAAATTTTCCCTACATAATCTTTGACTTTGACATCAGCTTCACGGCTGGACACTTCTAAGACCACAGCATCCATGATCTGCTCAGGCTGTATTTCAGGTCTTCTCCAGTCCATTAAAAAGGTTTGACCGCTTTCTTTATCCTTAAAAGGGCCTTCAATCTCTAAAAGACCCTCAACCTCTAAATTGAGACCTAAGCAATTGGTTTTATCGTCTCTCCAGCCCTGTCTTTTGTCCAGCTCCCTGAGCTGTTTTCTCAAAGCCTTTTCTGCGTATTCCTGCAGTTTCATATCCATGGTGGTGTAAATGTGTAGCCCCCCATGATACAAAGCTTCAGCTCCATAGTTATTGTAAAGATATCTCCTGACCTCTTCTCTAAAATAGGCCGCGAATTCTGAATCCTCTCGGTGCAAGGGCAGAACATTCAATCCCATTTCTTTGACTTCCTCTGCCTGCTGTTTGGTGATGTATTTTTTTTCAAGCATCCTGTTTATGACATGGTTTCTTCTCCGCACAGTGAGGTCATAATTCCTGTAGGGAGAATAATTAGCAGGGCTTCTAAAAATACCGGTTATCATGGCTGATTCAGCTAAGTCAAGCTCTGAAACGGTCTTATCAAAGTAAAGCTGGGCAGCAGCCTCCACCCCATAAGCTCCATGGCCCAGATTGAATTGATTGCAGTACATAGTCAAAATCTCTTCTTTAGAATAATTTCTCTCCAGCTGAAGAGCCAGAATCCATTCTTTTAGTTTGCGTCTTAATAATTGTTTCCTGTGCAGGAGGAGTCCTCTTACCAACTGCTGGCTTAAGGTGCTTCCTCCATGGAGCCGCTGGGGTGTGAATATCAGTTTGATATCTTCTTTAATAGCTCTGAGAATCCCTAAAAAATCAATTCCATTATGGCGGTAAAACCGGGGATCCTCAGTGGCAATAATGGCATTTTTTAATGATTCCGGGATGTCCTCATACTGAACCTCAATTCTTTTTTGGAAAGCATATTCTCCCATAATCTCACCATCATCTGCATAAAGGTAGGTGATGATGCTTGGCTTCATCTCTTCCAGAGTGGTGATATCCGGAAGATTCTGCATAATGGCTCTGTAGACTCCTATGGAGACACCCAGACCACAGACAAACAAAAAAGCAGCTGCAGTGAGAAGCCACTTGATTCTTCTTTTGTCCCCCTCTTTCTTTGATTTATCTCTCTTTTGGAAAATCTTTTTTACGTTTATGCTTTTAAATTTAATTCGGGGAATCTTAAGGACTATCT
>DASRVI010000050.1:0-4253 GCA_035655135.1 Acidobacteriota bacterium
ATGATCAAAGTACCTAAAGAACCTGGGATAGGAGTGACTCCTATGCAGGACCGGATCAAAAAAGCCACCCAAAAAAAAGAAACGTTCACTCCGTACTAACATTGGATAATTGGTTTTTATCTTGAATATTATGGATGATACAGGAAAATTATTTTATTTCCAGAGGGAAAAGCCATGTCTTCTATAACTTATAAAAAAGCAGGAGTTGATATTGATAAAGCGGATCGATTCATCAAAAAGATCAAGCCTTTATTAAGGAGAACCGCACGTCCTGAGGTGATGGGAGAAGTGGGGGGCTTCAGCGGGTTTTTTAAGCCCTCTTTAAAGGACCTGAAAGAGCCGGTTTTGGTGGCTTCAGCAGATGGGGTGGGCACCAAACTTCTGCTGGCAGACCTACTGGGTAGATATGAAGAAGTGGGAGTGGATCTGGTCGCCATGTGTGTGAATGACATCATAGCTTCAGGAGCAGAGCCTCTTTTTTTTCTTGATTATATTGCCTGTGGAAAATTGAATGAAGACAAACTGGTTTCTCTGGTCAGAGGTATCACAAGAGGGTGCGAACAATCTGTGTGCGCTCTTATAGGCGGAGAGACAGCTGAGCTTCCCGGAATGTATTCGGGAAATAAAATGGATATCGCAGGATTCTGTGTGGGAATGGTTTCTAAAGAAAAAATCTTAGATGGCTCTAACTGCCAAGCGGGCGATGCTCTGATCGGACTGAGCTCAAATGGAGTTCACAGCAACGGCTTTTCCCTGATCAGAAAAATTTTCTCTGAAAATGAGTTGAAAGGCGAAATAGGGAAAGAATTCATGAAATCTACCCGAATTTATGTAAAATCTGTTTTGAGGCTTCTTAAAGAGGGGAGCATCAAGGCTGCCGCCCACATCACGGGAGGCGGATTTTATGAAAACATACCTCGCTCCCTTCCAAAAGGAAGGGGAGCTGTGATCAAGAAAAGTTCCTGGCCTCAAAATGAGATTTTCCAAAAAATACAGCTAAAAGGCCAAATCGAGGAGAGGGAGATGTACCGGACCTTTAATATGGGGATTGGATTTACGGTGATCTGCTCTCCTGAAAAGACTTCTTTGGTTTTAAACATTCTAAAAGAAATGGATCAACAGGCCTGGATCATAGGCGAAGTTTTCACTGGAGAACAACACGTCCAAATCATCACTTGATCTCTTAGGTCCAGCCGTATTCATACCCTGCTTCATACAGTGTCAAAATATTTTCAATCGGTGTGTTGGGCTGTAAGTTGTGACAGGGAGCCAGAATGTAACCTCCACCTTTTCCCAGAATTTCCAGGTTCTCCCGCACTTCTTTTTCCACATCCTGCTGGCTCCCAAAAGGAAGGGTATGCTGGTTGTCCATGGCTCCGTGGAATATGATTTTATCTCCAAATTCAGCTTTAAGCTGGCTCCTTTCCATGTTTTTGCAGCGCCATTGAATGGGATTCAGGATATTGATCCCGGTTTCAATAAGATGGGGAATGATCCTGCGTATACTGCCGTCATTGTGATGAAACACAAAAGCCCCCTGCTGGTGCACAAAATCAATGATTTTTTTCATTCTGGGAAGCAGGAATTCCTGAATGTGGGAGGGAGAAAACATCAGGTCTTCCTGAGCGCCCATGTCTTCAGCCACATAACTCAGCATGATTTGCCCCGGGATTTGCTCATAAATCCGTCTTATCTGAGTGAAGATCAAATCAAAGAGATGATCCAGGCAGAAATGAACCATTTCCGGATTTTCCACTAAATCCATAAACGCTTTCTCCGGTCCTCTGAGGTCTTTGTAAATGAGGAAAGGTTCATAATTTCCTCCTTCAATCGGATACTCCTCTTTTCCCTTGATTTGGTTTTTAACCGAGCTGTAGTCCCACCAGTCAGGATCAGGCCAAGTGTAGTTCTTCTTTATCTCTTCCACCGAAGCATAGTTAGCAAGAGGATGTGAGATACACTCATCATAGGTCCCTGTTCCGTAACTCATCTCTTTGTGCTGGCAGCCGAATTCATCATATCCGGACGCAAGAGGGGGGCCGATGTATTCAGGCTCCAGTTTAATGACCTTATCTATATGAAGCTTCTTGAATAACTCAAGTTTACTCCCACATTCCAGATGCTTCATCAGGAGTTTTGTAGTTTCCTTGGTAGCCCAGTAGTCCATGGGAATCCGGTCAGGCTTTTCTCTGTTCAAAACAGCCAGCCATCTTTCTGTGGGAGACAGGGTTTCTTTAGCCATATTATGTCCTATCAGACTTATATAGCATATTTGCCAAGGTCTCTCAAACGATCGAATCAATAATGTGATAACAAAGCAATAGTGTCCCCATCAACTGCTAAGCTAAAATGTCCCCTTCGGAAAGGAGGCGGGCCTGAAGGATTAGCTCACAAGGGCCGAGGACGAAAGGCTCATAATGCTTTTGACCCTTCGGTTCGTGAGTTTGTAATAAAACTTCGCCAGGAACATTATTCTAAGTTCAATGACTCTCATTTTGCGGAGATGTTGAAAGAGCGTGAGGGGATGCAGATCAGCCGGGAGACAGTACGTCGCTGGTTGAGGGAGGCTGGGATAAGGCCGAAACGCAGACGCCGTTCACCTCGGCATCGAAGCCCGCGACCCCGACGTCCTCAGATGGGGCTTATGATGCAGTGGGACGGGAGTCCCCATAAATGGTTTGGTCCTCAGAGGCCTTCCTGCAGCCTTATCCATGCCACTGATGATGCCACAGGCCATGTGCTTGGCATGGTATTCCGGCCTACTGAAGACGCCATTGGTTATCTCGAGCTGCTTGATATGGTCCTCAGACGTCATGGGATCCCTGCCTCTGTCTACCAGGACCGCCACAGCATACTCCAGAGAAACGACAACCACTGGAGCCATGAAGAAGAGCTGGCTGGATCTCGTTTCCCCACTCATGTGGGAAGAGTGCTTGAAGAGTTGGGGATCAAGACCCTCACAGCTTATTCAGCTCAAGCTAAAGGACGTATCGAACGACAGGGAGGTACGTTTCAAGATCGTCTGATCGCTGAGATGGCCTTAGAGGGAATAACCGATATGGATAAAGCCACAGTAGCCAATGACAACACCATCCGCTTAGGAGGGCTTACCATTGATATTCCTCCTGGACCAAACCAAAGATCCTATGCCAAGCGTCGGGTCCTGGCCCGGCAACACCTGGATGGAGCATGGACCGTCCCCAACTCCTCTCAGAGCACCGTTTAGAAAATGGAGACCCCGTAGAAAACAAGACGACCCAAGAGCCAAGCATATCCTCCAGGTCTATCTCGAAACCACACCTGCCCACCCAAAAAGTGGACATTTTGACTTTGCTTAGACATTTTGGAAATTCATTGTTGACTGGAATTGTTTTTTATGTGTATTATGAATGACGCAGTTGCTTAGAGAATTAGAATTTTACGAAATTGAGTGAAAATCTTCATCAACAAAAAAAAAGAAACTCTTATCTTTTTGCACCTACTTCTTTTAGGTTTGATCTTGGGTGTAGTCTATCATACTTTTGACTGCTGCGGGAGTTGCATCACATCATCATATTATCTATTTTTTAGCTGTTTCAGGAAACTAACAAGTAAGGAAACTTAAATCGTGTCAATAAAATAAAAATGCTGCTTAAAGCAATTGACAAATTGAGGTATTTTATTTTACGAATAATAATCAAATTCTCTAAAATAGGAGGAAATAATGTCAAGACGTTGGATTTTTGTTTCTAGTGTATTGATAGTTGGAATCTTCTTTTTAGTGGTATGCACTAAAAAGGAAGCACAAAAATTTGATATTCTTATCACAAACGGGGAGATCGTAGATGGCACAGGCAGTCCAGGATTTGCTGGCGACATCGGGATCAAGGGAGATACGATTGCAGAGATAGGCGATTTGAGTGGAAGCAGGGCTGAGAAGACCATTGATGCCCAAGGGCTGGTTGTTTCTCCAGGTTTCATTGACATGCATACTCACTGCGATTCTGGATTAGGAACTATTGATTCCAATGCCAATCTCAACTATTTGACACAAGGCGTCACTACAGTGGTAACGGGAAACTGTGGAGGATCTATCTCATTGGATGCTACAGAAACAAAAGCTAAATGGGAAAAACAAGGTATCGGGACAAATGCTATTCTTCTGGTTGGCCACGGTAACATTAGAAAAGAGGTTATGGGGATAGAGCCTAGGGAAGCTACACAGGAAGAGATTAAGAAAATGAAAGAGATACTTCGTCAGTCGATGGAGACCG
>DASRVI010000051.1:0-3124 GCA_035655135.1 Acidobacteriota bacterium
CAGACATAACTATTTTTCAGGAACTATCAGAAGAAATTTTTGAAAAAGATATTTATTTATTTAACATTGAGCCTAAAGTGAAATGGATCAACAACAAAAACATCAATTACAGTTCATCAAATTTTAGAGGAGAAAGTGAACCTAGAGGGCTGGTTATAAATTATTATCTAAAAAATCCAGCTGAAAATGATATCAAAATCAAAGTTTTTGATGGGAATTTACTAATCAATGAGATCAAAGCCAAAAATCAAGCAGGACTGAATCAGGTCATCTGGAATATGACAAAAAGAGTGGAAAGATCACCTGAGGAGAAAAAAAGAATCCAAGAACGCATCAAAATGTACAAATCCTACGGATATGATCTGGACATCGATGTCAACTATGCCTATGAACCTGTCATATGTGGAGAATACACATTCAAACTCAATGTAGATGGAAAGGAATTGACCAAGAATGGTTCAATACTCAAGGACCACTGGTATAAATAAAAACCACATCTAAGACAACAAGATAATCTGAATTATTCCGAAGAATTGTCTAGATTAAGTGGTTCTTACGTGAGAATCTGTCCATTGAATGATATCTTTAATCACATCTTTACCATCTGACTCAATCAATAATGAATGATAATGATCTTTATACAGCTTGATGGTTTTATCAGTGTATTCAATTTTTTCATACAGTGCTTTACTGCCTTCAAATCTGTATAACTGATCCTGTTTGCCGTGAACAATGAGGATAGGTGTTTTGATCTCATCCCCACGTTTCATGACTGTTTTTGATGCTCTTATCAACTCCGAACAAGTTCTTGCGTAGATTTTTCCATGGTAAATCAGTGGATCCTTCTCATAGTCCTGGATTAATAGAGGATCTTGGGATAAATCACTGGGGTTCATTTTTATTAAAGGCCATCCAGAAAATAACTTACTTAAAATCCAGGAGATGTATTGCATAAAGGGAGAAATGGATTTGGTGATATCAAGAGCAGGAGCGCTCATTATCAAACCTCTAATATCCGGCCTGTTTTCTATCACATAGAGAGCTGATAGAGTTCCACCCATGCCCTGACCAAGCAAAAAAACAGGGGTTTTTGGATATCTGTTTCTCACTATATCTAAAAAAACTGACAGGTCATTCAAATAGTCATCAAGAGAATCAATAAGACCCAGAAGCCCGTCAGACTTTCCATGGCCTCTCATGTCAAACAAATTAACCGCGTATTGATATTCAGAGAAAATTCTTGCCGCTTTAGAATAAAACCCACTGTGCTCAGTCAGTCCATGTAGGATAACAATGACACCTTTTATATCTTTTTCAGGAGAGTACGACTGTTCGAAAAGTTTAAGATTATCAAATGTTTTGAACAATTCACTGTTTGTACTGATATCCATGTTGATATCCCCTTTTGGGAATTCTTCATCACTTATAAATCAAATGGTCTTTTTGGTAATTTATATCATGGCCTCCTTTAAAGTCAAGACAAAAAACAACATCCTGATTTTTCAATATCCATCTTTTTAGACTGCTGTCTTACCAGGCAATTCCATAATCATCGCCGTAATTACTGGCTCCTCCCCAAAATGTTTTATGCCTCCAGTCAAAATAAATGGCAGTAATAGGCCCTGATGTTCTTTTACTTGTGTTTATGTCATAACCCATGTTTTTGAGAATTTCAATGACCGATTCAGGAACACTGTCATTTAAAGTCAGCCTTCCAGGCCGCGCTGTGTGATCTCCAAAAGAACTTTGCATCTGATAGCTGACAATATTAGAGGCTTCACAAGCTTCTTGGACATTCATACCAAATTCAACAATATTTAAGAAAAATTGAAGAAGATTTTGATCCTGGGTATCACCACCCTGTACAGCAAAAGAAAGAAAAGGCTTGTTATCTTTAAAAGCCATCCCCGGAGTTAAAGTGGCACGGGGCCTTTTTCCCGGAGCTACTACATTAAAAGGATTTTTTTCTTTATCTAAAACAAAACTCTGCATCCTCTGACTCATTCCGATTCCCGTCCGGCCAGCAATGCAGGCTGGAATCCAACCTCCACTTGGAGTGACTGAGACGACCCATCCTTCTTTGTCTGCAGCTTGGATGGAAGTGGTGCCTGCTAAGAAGCTGGCTTCATAGGCCGCTTCTTCTTGAGCTGTCATTTCTTTTTTTTGGTCCTGATCAACATTTGTCCACTTTTTTAAAAGGTCAAGATAAGGATTTGTTTTTCCCTCAAATGGATATGGATTCCCTGGCTTAACATCCGGATCATTAACATTCCAGTTTAATTTCTTAAGCCTTTCTTTGGCATATTCCTTTGAAAGTAGCCCTTCAATGGGTTCTTCTGGAGGAAAATAAGGATCTCCATAATAAAAATCTCTGTCCGCATAAGCAAGATTCATAACTTGATAAAGATTGTGAATATAATTCACACTGTTATAACCCATTTCTTTAAGGTCAATATTTTCCAGTATATTCAGCATTTGAAGCATCACAGGGCCTTGAACCCAACAGGTTAATTTATACACTTCAATGTCTTTGTATGTGGTGGTGACAGGTTCCTCTAGATAAACCTTCCAATCTGCTAAATCCTGTTTTGTTATCAGCCCTCCTTGTTCCTGACAGCCCCTCACAAACTCTTCAGCTACATCCCCTTTGTAGAACCTATCATAAGCCGCATAAATAGCCTGTTTCCGGCTTTTTCCTTCTTGTAATGCATTTTCTTCAGCTTTCACTAATTTTTTCAAAGTATTGAGAAGATCGGTCTGTTTAAATATTTCGCCGACCTCTGGAGCCTCATGTTCTTCTCCTAAGTGAGGAAGCAGAACTTTTTTTGAATAGGGCCATTTTTTTATTCGTTCCTTGCTCTGCTCAATCCGGCTGACCAGTTCTTGTTCCACTGGATATCCCTCGGCCATCTCCATCGCAGGCTCCAGAACTTGCTTTAGGCTCATACTCCCAAACTCAGCCAGCATGGTCAAAAGACCCCCAGGAGTCCCTGGAGTTACCGCAGCTAAAGGCCCATAAGCAGGAGGATATTCCAATCCCCTTTCCTTAAAATATTCAGGAGTCGCCCCAGTGGGCGCCACACCGAGAGCATTGATCCCTATAACCTTTTGGGTATGAGGATCG
>DASRVI010000052.1:0-6742 GCA_035655135.1 Acidobacteriota bacterium
TTTTTAGAAGAGTTGGATGTATTCCGATCCCAGCAGATAGAATTCGCCCGACTTAATCTAAGTTACACAGTTATGAGCAAAAGAAAACTGCTGGAACTGGTTAAGCAAGGATATGTTAAATCATGGGATGACCCCCGTATGCCCACCATCTCAGGACTCAGACGCCGCGGTTACACCCCGGAATCCATCCGGGATTTCTGCAATAAAATAGGCTTAGCCAAAAGAGAAAGTGTGGTGGACATTGAACTGCTTGAACACTGCCTGCGCGAGGACCAGAATAAAAGGGCTCAACGGGTTATGGCTGTGCTCGATCCTCTGGAATTCATTATCGACAACTACCCTGAAGAAAAAGTGGAGCATCTGGATGCTGAAAATAATCCAGAAGATGAAAGTATGGGGGAAAGGAAAGTCCCTTTTTCCCGACGCCTCTACATTGAAAAACAAGATTTCAATGAAAATCCTCCAAAGAAATACTTCCGTCTGGCTCCTGACCGGGAAGTAAGACTCAAACACGCCTATTACATAACATGCAAAAAAGTAGTCAAAGATGAAAACACAGGAGAAATCAAAACCCTTCACTGCACCTATGACCCTGAAACAAAAGGGGGATGGTCCAAAGACGGTCGAAAAGTCAAAGGGACTCTGCATTGGGTCTCAGCTCCTCATGCAGTGGAGGCTGAAATAAGGCTATATGACCGTCTGTTTAAAACCATCAACCCTTTAGATGTCAAAGAAGGAGAAGATTTCAAGAAAAATCTGAATCCCGATTCTTTAAAAATCCTCCATTCATGCAAACTGGAACCCAGCGTCTCTAACTCTAAGCCAGGAGACCGTTTTCAATTTTTAAGAAAAGGATATTTCTGTGTGGATTCGGATTCAAAAAAAGATAAGCTGGTTTTCAATCAAACTGTTCCGCTGAGAGACACCTGGGCTAAAATTCTCAAAAAACAAAAGAAAAAAAACTAACCGATTTCATTGACAGAACCGTGTGCATTTAATATTCTAATTTTACACCATAAGTAAAATTTAAATGTCAGACATACAAAAATATTCATATTAGGAGAAGGAATAATGAAACCCAAAGTCAAACCTAAAAATAAGTGCTATTCTTCAGGACCATGCGCCAAGCATCCTGGATATTCTTTAGATGAACTCAAAGACACCCCTTTAGGCCGTTCCCACCGCAGCGCGTTGGGGAAAGGAAAGCTGGCCGAATCCATAGAAAGAACAAAAAAGATCCTGGGGCTTCCTCCTGATTATTTGGTGGGAATTGTTCCTGCCTCAGATACAGGAGCCTTTGAAATGGCCATGTGGTCTCTTTTAGGTCCCAAAGGAGTGGATGTTTTTGTATGGGAATCCTTCAGTAAAGGATGGGCTACAGACATAAAGGATCAGTTAAAACTGGAAAATGTCCGTGTTTTTGAAGCAGACTACGGCAAACTGCCTGACCTTTCTCAAGCCAATTTTAGCAATGATGTGGTTTTCGCATGGAATGGAACCACCAGCGGAGTGAAAGTTCCCAACGGTGACTGGATCCCTGATGATAGGGAAGGACTCACTCTGTGCGACGCCACTTCAGCCATTTTTGCCATGGAAATACCCTATCATAAGCTGGATGTGATCACCTATTCATGGCAGAAAGTCTTAGGAGGAGAAGCCGCGCACGGGATTCTCATCTTGTCCCCAAGAGCCGTAGAAAGGATTAAAACCTATGACCCTCCATGGCCTATGCCAAAAATATTCCGCATGATGAAAAAAGGAAAATTCAATGAAGGCATTTTCAAAGGTTCCACCATCAACACTCCTTCTATGCTGGCAAATGAAGATTATCTAGCTGCTTTAGATTGGGCTGAGTCGGTGGGAGGTCTTTCCGGACTCATAAAGAGAAGCAATCAAAACTTAAAAGCATTTGAAGATTTTGTGGCTCAACACGACTGGATCGACTTTCTTGCGGAAAGCAAAGATATCCGTTCCAATACAAGCGTGTGCTTCAGTGTCGACCTTCCTGAAGACAAGATCAAAAAGATGGTCAAGCTCCTGGCAGATGAAAAAGTCGCTTATGACTGCGGCTCCTACCGGGCAGCCCCTCCAGGCCTTAGGTTCTGGTGCGGAGCCACAGTAGATAAGGAAGACATCCAAATCATTACTCAGTGGCTTGAATGGGCTTACCACGAAGTCAAGTAAGCATCTATTAAAATGAGAAGACGTGATTTTATTGAATTCATTGGTCTGGGCATGGCATCCCTCGCTGCCTCCCAATGCAGCCGGCGGAGTCAAAATATTATATTGGAGCAAAAACCCAACATTCTCTTTATCATGACTGATGACCATGCCTCGCAAGCTATTAGCTGCTATGGAAGCAAAATAAACAAAACACCTCATATTGATAGAATAGCATCTCAAGGAATTCGTTTTAACAACTGCTTCTGTACCAACAGCATTTGCGCTCCCAGCCGGGCCACCATATTGACTGGAAAGTACAGCCATATAAATGGAGTGCGGAACAATGCCCAAGAGTTTGACGTCACTCAAATGACTTTCCCCAAACTGCTGAAGGATGCTGGTTTTCAGACAGCTATGATTGGCAAATGGCACCTTAAAAGCGCCCCAACTGGTTTTGATTACTGGAATGTTCTCCCTGGTCAGGGACATTACTACAATCCAGATTTTATTGAGATGGGACAGAAAAAACATCACACAGGATATGTCACTGACATCATTACAGATAGGGCCCTTGATTATCTCCAAAACAAAAGAAACAAAGACCAACCTTTTCTTATGATGCTCCACCATAAAGCCCCTCACCGAAACTGGCAGCCAGCTTTGAGGCATTTGACAAAATACGACCAAACAAAAATCCCTGAACCAGATACTTTATTTGATGATTATTCCAGCCGTTCAGATGCAGCTAAAGAACAGGAAATGACCATCCGGGAACATATGCACTTACAATATGACCTAAAAATGGGGCCCCCTCCAGATAGAATGACAGAAGAACAAAAGATCGCTTGGGAAAACGCTTACGGTCCAAAAAGAGAAGCCTTTAACAAGAAGAATCCTAAAGGAAAAGATTTGGTCCGCTGGAAATACCAGAGATATATGCAGGATTATCTTGGTTGCATAGCTGGCGTGGATGAAAATGTGTTAGCCAGCTTAGCCAAAAACGAACCTGTGCATAAATGGCGAGACGCCATTTATTACCATTACTATGAATATCCCAGCGTTCATATGGTCAAGCGGCATTATGGTATTCGCACTAAAAGATATAAACTGATTCACTTTTACTATGATATAGACCAATGGGAGATGTATGACCTTAAAAAGGACCCCAAAGAGCTCAATAATATTTACCATGATCCAGCTTATTCTGAAATAGCTGCCGAACTCAAGTCAAAACTGGATTCCCTTCAAAATAAATATGAGGATTCAGAAGCGCTTGCTCAAGACTTCCTGAAAAAAGACCTGAAAAAGAAATAATCACACCCATTTTTTTTGAATAAATCAGATTAATTAAAAGGAGAAAAAAATGAAAAAAATATCCTTCCTTGTTTTTATTTTACTCCTGGTTGCTTCTTTCTCCGGGATAGAGGCAAAAACTAAAAATACTGAACAGACCAAATCTCTTATTGACTCAGGAACCATATCCGGCCTTAAGTTTCGCAGCATAGGTCCGGCTTTCACATCCGGCCGAATCGCTGACTTTGCAGTCAATCCAGAGAATCCCAAAGAGTTTTATGTGGGAGTGGCTTCAGGGCATATCTGGAAAACCATCAATAATGGAATCACATGGACCCCGGTGTTTGATAATTACGGTTCTTATGCCATAGGATGCCTTGCCATGGATCCCAATAATCCCAATGTGATCTGGGCTGGAACAGGAGAAAACAACAGTCAAAGAGCTCTGGGTTACGGTGACGGTGTGTACAAAACCCAAAATGGAGGGAAAACATGGAAGAATATGGGTCTCAAAGAATCCCGACAAATCGGAAAAATTCTCATTGACCCCAGAGATTCCAATGTGGTTTATGTGGCCGCAGAAGGATCCGTATGGGGCCCTGGAGGAGACAGGGGTCTTTATAAGACCACAGACGGCGGTCAAACCTGGAAAGCGGTTCTGACCATCAGCCAACACACTGGAGTGTCAGATATGGTCAGGGATCCCAGAGATCCTGACACTATATACGCAGCTTCCCATCAAAGAAGACGGCATGTTTTCACCAAAATCGATGGAGGACCTGAAACAGATGTCTATAAAACCACTGATGCTGGAAAAACATGGGAAAAAATGACTACGGGTCTGCCTTCAGGAGATATGGGAGCCATAGGACTTGCCATATCCCCAGTCAATCCAGACGTGGTCTATGCCATTATTGAACTTCCGGAAGGAAAAGGAGGATTCTACCGCACCTCAGACAGGGGAGCTTCTTGGCAAAAAATGAGCGATCATGTCAGCAACAGCCCTCAGTACTACAATGAAATTTTCGCAGATCCCATGGATGTGAACAAAGTCTACTCAGGGGAAACCATCACTAGAGTCACTGCAGACGGAGGAAGAACATGGCAAACACTGGGAAATAAATACCGGCATGTGGATGACCATGCTCTTTGGATTGATCCTGAAGATACTGAACATCTCATTATAGGAGGAGACGGCGGCATATACGAAACCTATGACGGCGGCAGCGAATGGCTATTTAAATGCAACCTTCCTGTCACCCAGTTCTACCGGGTAGCTGTTGATCAATCAGAGCCTTTTTATTATGTGTACGGAGGAACCCAGGATAACAACAGCATGGGCGGCCCGTCTCGAACCCTCAGCTCCTATGGAATCATCAATGCAGACTGGTTTATCACCAATGGAGGAGATGGATTCTGGTCTGCCATAGACCCCAAAAATCCAAACATTGTTTATGCTGAATCTCAATACGGAGGGCTGGTGCGCTATGACAGACAAAGCAGAGAAAGCATCAGCATCAAACCTCAACCCCCATCTGATGAGGCCTATCGATGGAACTGGAATGCTCCTCTGATCATAAGCCCCCACTCTCATAAACGACTCTATTTCGGAGCCAATAAATTATTCAGAAGCGATGATTACGGAAACACATGGAAAGTACTGGGCGGCGACCTCACTCGTCAGATAGACCGGAATAAGCTCAAAGTCATGGGAAAAACTTGGCCTCCCGAAGCAGTGGCTAAAAATGCTTCGACCTCTCTTTACGGAACCATTGTTTCTTTGGATGAATCTCCTGTAAAGGAAAATCTGATTTATGTGGGCACAGATGACGGTTTGATTCAGGTGACTGAAGATGCCGGAGAAAATTGGAGAAAAATAGAAAATTTTCCAGGGATTCCTGAACTCACTTATGTGAGCGATATCCTGGCATCAAAGCATGATGAGAATACAGTGTTTGCCTCTTTTGACAATCGAAAGAGAGATGACTTTAAACCCTATCTATTGAAAAGCACGGATAAAGGAAAATCCTGGACATCTCTTCCTTCAAATCTTCCAGATAACGGAACGGTTCACGCCATAGAGCAGGATTTCATCAACCCTGACCTTTTATTTGTGGGAACCGAATTCGGAGCCTTCACTTCCATAGATGGAGGAAAAAACTGGGTTCAGCTGAAATCAGGTATTCCCACTATTTCAGTCAGAGACATGGCCATCCAAGAAAAAGAGGATGATCTGGTGCTAGCCACGTTCGGCCGCGGATTCTACATTCTGGATGATTACACTCCTCTGAGAAAGATAAATCAGGAAATACTGGAGAAAGATGGATTTATTTTCCCAATCAAAGATGCTTTGATGTTTATCCAAACCGATGTTAAATACGGACAAGGTTCAACCTATTTTTCCGGAGAGAATCCACCTATTGGAGCTGTTATCACTTATTACCTGAAAAATTCCATAAAAACAAAGAAACAAAAAAGAAAGGCCCGAGAAAAAGAAATGAGGGAAGCTGGAAAACAAATCGAATATCCCAGCTTTGACCAGCTCCGTGAAGAAGATCAGGAAGAAAATCCTTATCTTTTGTTCACTATCACAGATAACGAAGGAAATGTGGTGAAAAGGATAAAGACTTCCCCCAGAAAAGGAATCCACAGGATAACATGGGATTTCAGGTATCCTTCCACCGATCCTCCCCGCTCCGGAAGCCAGATATATTCCTCAGGAGGAGGAATGCTGGCTTTACCCGGCGAGTACCGAGTCGCCTTAGGGAAATGGGTGGATGGTAACTACACTGAGTTAGCAGGGCCGCAGAGCTTTAACGCGGTTCCGCTTGAAAACACCACTCTGCCAGCTGAAGACCGGGAAGCTCTGTTTCAATTTCAGAAAAAAGTAGCTGAGCTCAACAGATCGGTCATGGGAGCTTCACAATATCTAAACGATATCACAGAGAGAGTAAGCAAAATGAAAGTGGCACTTTCAAACACCCCGGAGGCCCCCAGAGACCTTATGAAACAAGCAAGGGCCATTGAAGACCAATTGAATGAAATCCAGATCGCTTTTTACGGAGACCCGACCATAAGCCGTCGAAGCGGAAACCAGCCTCCTTCATTAACACGAAGAGTCCGGAATCTGGTCTACAGTCACTGGAGTTCCACATCAGCTCCTACCCAGACCATGAAAACCCAGTATCAAATCTCTGGCAGAGAATTTGAAATCCAGATGGATAAATTAAGACAACTGGTCCAGACTGAAATCCATAAACTGGAAAGAGCCATGGAAGAAGCTGGA
>DASRVI010000053.1:0-3144 GCA_035655135.1 Acidobacteriota bacterium
TTGATCGGAGCTCTGAATACCATTCTTATCATAATCGTCACAGGCATCACCGGAGCTTATCTTGCCAGAACAGAGGGATTTATAGTCATCCAAAAAATCAATCTAGCCATGGAACAGGGACGCACTCCTGGCCGGGAACTGCTGGAAGGACTCTTCATCCTTATTGGAGGATTCACTTTACTCACCCCTGGGCTTATCACAGATATCATGGGGCTGAGCATGCTTCTTCCCTTCACCCGCTCTTTTTATATAAAAATCGCTCTCAGGCTAATCCAGAATAAAATCGATACAGGTCAGTGGTTTATCCACAGACATTAAATAATCCAGAGCCAATGATAAATATCTAAGACAGGAATAAAAAAAACTTTGATTATCATGTTTTTATTTTCATTTAATTTTTCATTCCATCACCAAGGAGCTTTTGAAGTAATAAATCGCATTTTTATTTGACAGATTTTGTTTTTTTATGGATATGATTGACAGTGGAGATGATGGGAGGGGAAAAATCAGAATGAGGAGAGCGAAAGACTCCTGTTAGATTATAAATCAGCCCATTTTGTTCTCAAGCGCGCTATTTCCCTGCCGTCACTTTCTCTACTCAGTTGATGAATATAACCAGGATTTTGGTCTGACCTGACTTTTTGGGTGCGGGATATAGCCCAATCCCCGTAAAAGGTTTCGTTTTTATAATTCGCTTCTATTTGAGTTGGCCTTAAATTCATGACCACATCCTTGGGCACAGTCTCCACAGCCCACTGAATATAAACCACATTGTTCACATGTCTGTTGAAATCCAAATCTGCTTTCAACACAGGAAACCTCAATTCAATGTCTGTGTTTTCAACTTCAGGAAGAGACATAAAATCATCTCTCACTGCTCTTTGGTCATGAAGGGGAAACCGGGGAAGAGTTTGTTTAATTTTCACAGGCTTTTTTCTTTTTAAATCAACAGCCATCCAAGATGAAGTGGCTTGGACTGATTTATTTCCAGAGACGGTTAGTTCATATTCTCTTAATGTAAAAATGCCTTTAATGACAGAGGGCCAGGTTGTTACTTCTATGATTTCTCCCTGTTCCGGGTAACGCAAAACTTTTATGTGATATCTAGACAGAATCCAGGCCAAATTTTTCTTTAATAGATCTACTCCTGAAAGATTCATTTTTTCAGCGTGTTCGGCTGCGGATTCTTGAAGGAAGTTCAGCAGCATCTCCAATTTTAGTTTTCCATTAAAATCAACATCGAAATTGCGAACATAAAATTTTTGTTTATATATCTTATCCATCATTTTTTAGATTATTCATAAAAAAAGACCAGTGCAAACAATATAACAATTTTAACGGACTTCCAGATCCATGGATTTTCTTTCTAGTTCAGCTATTTTCTTGGATATCAGTCTTTGAATAGAACGAGACTCAACAAATCCTAACAATTTGTTTTCTTTTGAGACCACGGGAACACATTCAACATGATTTCTTGCCATTTCATCCCTGGCTTCAGTCATGGGAGTGTCGGGATGAGTCACGGCAATCACAGGTTCCATGAGATCATAAGCCAACAATACCTCATCCAATCCTGAAAGCATGAATGTCTTTTTAAGGTGATCAATAGAGATAATCCCCATCAAATATTTGTCTTTATTCACTACCGGATAATAAAGATTATCATGATTGCTAAACACCTCCAATATCTTATTCAAGCCCATGTTTTCATAGATAACCGGAGGATTTTTATCCATGATGTCTCTTACCTTACTCTGTTTTATTAAATCCTCTTCTGTCACATTAAGACCGGCCTCTCCAGCTTTGGTCACAGCCATTTTTACAAAAGCCGGTCCGGTGAGTTCAAGCACAAAAACCGTTGAAATGATGATGATCACAATCGCATTACTGACTTCCCCCGGAAATAGATGCCCTGCTAGTATGGAAAGCCCGATGGCTACTCCAGCCTGACTAAAGAGACATAACGGAAGGTATTTCCGCACTGATTTTGAAGCATTGGAAACACGCGCTCCTATATTCGCTCCTGCCATTTTGCCTATAGTTCGTCCCGCAAGATAGACCAGCGCGATCAAGACCAAGGGCAAACTCATATAACTTAAATTCAATTCAGCTCCCACCAGCACAAAAAACAAAACATAAATAGGAGGGGTGAAGCCTCCTAGCAGTTTAAACATATCTTTGCTTTTCCGGGGAGTCAGATTGACTACTGTGACGCCCAGAGACATGGAAGCCAGCAGAATGTCAAAATCAAGAAGCAGCGCAATCCCCAGGGCTAATAGAACAATCCCGATGGAAAAAGCAAGCACTCTGTCTTTTTCGCTGTGTTTATCAAGGATCTTACTCAAAATAAAACCTGAAAAAAAACCGATAAATATAGAACCTAAAATTTCGTATAGAGGCGAGATGAATATACCTAACAGACTGGAACTTCCGTTTCCCAATATCAGGCCAGCAAAACTGGATGCCACAGCAAAAAGAAGAAGAGCCAGCCCATCATCCATAGCCACAATACCTAGAATCGTAGTGGTCAAAGGTCCTTTACTCTTATATTCCCAGAGAACATTTGAAGTGGCAGCCGGTGCTGTGGCTGAAGCAATCGCGCCCAGAAGCAATCCAAGAGCCCATGCCACTCTTGAATTGTCCATCAATAAGCCTCCTACAACTCCCACCAGAACAGTGACAAGAACAAACGCAGCTATTCCTTCAAATAAAAGGACATAAATGATCTGTTTTCCGTATTTTAAAAAAGTCTCTTTTTTTAATTCTCCGCCAATAGTGAAGCCGATAAGTCCCAGAGCAAAATAATTAAAAAGCTGAAAAGATTCCATGACCTGCTCATTGACTATGTTGGCTCCAGTCTGACCCAAAAGAATTCCTACGGCTATATATCCCACCACCTGAGGAATCCGAAGTTTCTGGAATAAACGTCCCCCAAAAGTTCCTCCAAATAAAGCCAGTCCTAAAAGAATCAGAATATTCAAATGGATCCCTGGGATCTCTGAAAAGAGATCTAAAAGTTGTTCAAACAATCGTTGACTCCATTTAATCTGGTCTCTGAATGAAAAATTACCTCAACGAGCATTGAAGCCTTTTTTTTCAGTTAAAACAGGACTTTTCCCTTTCACAAGGAAATATTTATGTCTT
>DASRVI010000054.1:0-8230 GCA_035655135.1 Acidobacteriota bacterium
CTAGAGGAATTTCTGAGCGCCTTAAACGAAATATTGGTTTCAGAACTATTGACTGTAAAAAAGACTCTTGGAGATGAGCATGAATCTAACGTGGCAAAAAATTTAAAGAATATAGGAAAATGGAATATAAAAAAAATCAAATCCTAGGTCTTTTAATCCTTATCACTTTTCTGGCCATACTGCTTATAATCAAAATTGGACTATAAAGCAAAAAATCTTCTGGTTATCATGGGCCCCACTTGTGTGGGGAAAAGTGAAACAGCCTTAAAATCTGCCCTCCATTTCAACGGCGAAATAATAAACTGTGACTCAATGCAGGTTTATAAAGGCTTTAACATCGGTACGGATAAAATATCTCCTGAAAAAAGAAAAGGTGTCCCCCACCATCTGATCAGTATCATAGAACCCTCCACCCAATTTACAGCAGCTGATTTTGTGGACCTTTCTCTAAAAGCAATTGAATCCATACAAAAAAAGCAAAAACTTCCTATCATCACAGGTGGAACAGGTCTCTATATTAAAGCTCTCCTAACAGGCTTATTCCCAGAAAAACAAAAACGCATCTCTATACGCAACCAACTTGAGAAAGAGGCCAATGAATTCGGGCTTAAAAAGCTGAGGGATGAACTTAAAAAAGTCGACCCTGGTTATTTTCAAAAAATAGGGAAGAACGACCGATTGAGAATAATCAGGGCTTTAGAAGTATACCGCGCCACAAAAAAACCCATATCCAAACATTTTCTTGAAACCCGATCACTCGTTAAAGATTTTAATGTCATAAAAATAGGACTTATTATTGATAGAAAAACTCTTTACAAAAGAATCGAAGCTAGGGTTGACAGAATGTTTGAAAAAGGTATAGTTGAAGAAGTTCAGGAGTTATTAGAATCAGGGATTAAGGAAAGCTTTCCTCCTTTTAGAGCCATAGGATACAAACACGTACTTGAATACTTGAAAAATAAAATAACTTTAAAAGAAGCTATCAATTCCACAAAAAAAGCCACTCGTCATTATGCCAAACGTCAAATCACCTGGTTTAAAAAGATGGAAGGAATCAACTGGTTTTCTCCTTATGATTATCCTTCCATAAAAAAGCATATATCAGACAGCCTTGCAAAATGGAAAAAGCAATAATCATCAATTTATCGACAAACAAAAAAGAAAAAGAGACCTCTGAAGAATCTTTAGAAGAACTGAGGGGACTTGTCCATGCAGCAGGAGCTAAAACCTTAAAAAAGGAGTATCAATACAGGCAAAATATAAATCCTAAATTTCTCATTGGAGAGGGAAAAGCAGAGGAACTGAAGGAAATCAAAGACAGCTTGGAGGCTGACTTAATTGTATTCGACCAAATTTTATCTCCTGTGCAGCAGCACGCTCTGGAGGAAAAAATTCAGTGTAAAGTCATTGACAGAACTCAGCTTATTCTAGATATATTCGCCCAGCGAGCTCACAGCAACGTAGGCAAACTTCAAGTAGAACAAGCCCAACTCAATTACATGCTTCCCAGGCTAACTGGTAAAGGAACAGCCCTGTCACGATTAGGAGGAGGTATAGGAACCAGGGGCCCTGGAGAGAAAAAACTCGAGGAGGACCGGCGTAGAATAAAGGACAGAATATCTAAAATAAAGAAAGATATTAAAAAAATTCAAAAACAGCGTTTGAATCAAAGAAAAAAACGAAAAAAAGGGCCAATTCCTATGGTCTCCATTGTGGGTTATACCAATGCCGGTAAATCGACCTTATTCAACTTTCTGACTCATGAGAAAAAATATGTTTCCTCCCGACTTTTTGCCACCCTTGATCCTGTCATCCGTCGAGTGAGTCTTTCTGACGGAAGTTTCTTTTTTATAAGCGATACAGTGGGCTTTATACGAAATCTTCCTGTTGAACTAAAAACTGCATTCCAAGCCACCCTTGAAGAAGTGAATGAGGCTGACTGCATATGCCATGTGATCGATCTCACCTCAAACCAAACTTCCAGCCAGATAAAAGCCGTTGAAAAAACTCTGTCGGAAATAGGAGTGCATGATATTCCAGTGATAAAAGCATACAATAAAGTCGACCTTTTGGATAACAAAGAAGAGCTTTTAGCTAAAAACAATGATCTTCATTCAGAATATGTCTACATTTCTGCTGAACAGGGAATGGGGATCGAATGCTTAAAGGAAAAAATAAGTTCAACTGTTTTCAGAGGCCTTGAAAAATTTGATCTCTGTATCCCTAAATCAAAAAAAAATTTAATTCATTCTTTCCCTAAATGGTCAATTGTGTTAAAAAAAAGAGAAAATAGTGATAATTTTCTATTAAAAATATTAGCTGATCCAAAAAAAATGATGAACTTTTTACCCTTTATACAAAAAGGAGAAAAAAATTGGTGAAAAATAAAATTCTCATTTCTATATTTATTCTGATTCTTATGTGGTCTTGTCAGATTGAACAAATCCCAACTCCTCAAATATACACAGGAACCCTTCCCCAAACAAAAATATCTGAACTTTCCCTGGATGAAAGAATAATCATTGAAGAAGCTTGGGGTGATATAAAGGAGGGAAACGGAAGAAGAGCCATAAATCAGATCTCAAAGCTCAGTCCTGAAAATCCTTTTTACTCTATCATCACAGCCTATGCTTATTTCATGCTAAATGAAAATCAATTAGCAGAACAATACTTTAAATCAGCTATTGAAAACAATCCGGAAATGATCATCGCCCATTTAGGACTGGCTCAGCTTTATGATAAAACCCAAAGGGATGAGCTTGCTTTTACAGAATATAGAGAAGTATTGAAAAATGAACCGGAACATACTTGGGCAAAACCAAGATATATGGAAATCAAAAAAGAAAAGACTGAAGCCGCTCTTCAAAAGGCAAAGAGCCTAAGAAAGCAAGGTGATCTGTCTGCCAGTGAAAAAGCTTATCTTAAAACTCTTTATTACTCTCCTGAATCTATCGAAGCACACACCGCTCTCGCCGAAATATACAGTGAACAAAAAAATTATGAAAGGGCTCTAGTCCATCTAGATACTTTACTCTCCTACCAGCCAGAAAACATAAAAGTCCTCAAATCTTACGCTGAAGCATTATTCCAGGAAGAAGAATTAAAAAAGAGCCTGGAGGCATATAATAAACTTAAAAAGTTAACTCCTGAAGATCAAGAGATAGACAAACGTATTGAACAATTGAAAAACAGATTAGGTATTTTTGAGCTTCCCAGCCAATACAGCTCTATTCCTTCTCGAGAAGCGGTGACTAAAGAAGACATGGCTGCCCTTTTAGGAATAAAATTTCAGGAATACATTGATGACACAAGCAAAGAACCTCCCATAATCATAGACATTTCCACTTCCTGGGCTTCAGAATATATTCTCAATCTGACATCTATGGATATTCTTGAAATCTATCCCAACCATACTTTTAAACCAAAAAAAATAGTCACTCGAGCTGAGTTAGCAGAAATGATTTTCCGCCTCACCACCCATCTCAAGAAAAAAGGATACACTCTGGTTCAACAAATCCCCCCCCAATCCATACAGCTCCCCGATGTTCCCCCTAATAATTTCTATTACCGACCCATTATCATGTCTCTTTCTTATGGAATCCTTAATACATCCATGGGAGGAAACTTCAATCCTGAAAAACCAGTATCCGGACAAGAAGCGATCAAAACACTCAATATACTGCTTTCACTGATAAAATAGCTTGAAAAATAACAAAAAAGAGGCCGCCGTCACCATCCCCAATATAATTTCTATATCCCGCCTTGCTTTGAGTCCTGTTTTTCTGTATTTCATCCTGGCCAGAAAAACCCGAGAGGCTTTCATTATTTTTATCATCGCTATTTCAACTGACTTTTTTGACGGAGCTGTGGCGAGAATTTTTAATCAAAAGTCCAATCTCGGTGCTCTCCTCGATCCTATTGGAGACAAAGTCCTCATGACCATTTCTTTTATCGTTCTTTCCATTCCCTCGATCAACAGTCCAAACAGCATACCAATCTGGCTGACCGCTGTTGTCATAGGCCGTGATATATATATAGTCCTCGGTGCTGTGATGGCTTTTAGACTTATCGGCCGAAAAAAATTCCCTCCCACTGTCACTGGCAAAATAAGCACAGTCTTTCAAATGGCCGTGCCTCTGTCTATACTCTTCTTCAACATGATCCATATGCAAAGTAAGTTTTTGCTGCTCTTGTTTCTCTTTACTTTAATCATCACGATCATATCAGGAATCCAATACACATGTATCGGAATAAAATGGCTCAATGAATCTAAATCTGAGGCTAATAAGAGAAAATAAACCAATCGAATCTAAGATATTTTCAGGCTTTTCTGTCTATAAATCCTCTGCGAAGCGTTTTCAATAATATCTTTAAATCAAGCAACAAAGACCAATTTTGGATATAATAAAAGTCATATTCAAGGCGTTTGTCAAAATCAGTATTCTGTCTTAAGCCATGAACTTGGGCCCACCCTGTTATACCTGACTTCACTTTATGCCTTAACATGTACTTAGGCATTTTTTCTCTGAGTTTCTCAACAAAGATTTCTCTCTCTGGCCGGGGTCCAATAAGGCTCATCTCCCCCAGCAAAACATTTATAATCTGAGGAAGCTCGTCAATACTGAACTTCCTTAAGTATTTTCCGACTCGAGTGACTCTAGGGTCGTTTGGCTTACACATGACCGGCCCAGTTTTTTTCTCTGCATCCACTACCATTGTCCTGAACTTATGCATCACAAATTTCTTCCCGTCCAGGCCCACTCTTTCTTGATGGTACAGCACAGGCCCTTTGGAGTCCAACTTGATTATAACAGCCGTGATAATCAATAAAGGAGTGAGTAAAAGCAGCAGAATGAATGACACCAAGACATCTATACTCCTCTTCACAAAAAGCATCACCCCTCTCATGGGAGGTTCATCTATGCTTATCACAGGAAATCCATCCAAATCTTCTATTCGGGCCTTTAGAGTCAACAGTTGAAAGAGGTCAGGTATCAATCGAACATTGACCACATATTTATTGACAATTTTTAATATTTCAATAATCTTGGGATAGCTCTTTAAATCAAGGGCCACATAAACATCAGAAATATTTTTGTCTTTAATCACATCGGCTAGGTCCTCAAGAGATCCCAAAACCTCTATTCCCTCTCCTATAGGGATGACCTCTCCTTTTTTCTTTTCATCATCCAGAAAACCTTTTACTTCAAATCCCAGGTCCCTGTAGTTATAAAGCTTCTGTGCAATGGTCTCCCCCATCTTACCAGCCCCCACAATAAGGACCCTTTGTAGATCCAATCCTCGGGCGTAGCGTCGTTTCATGAAATAATATATCTGATTTCTCAAAAAAGAAAGAACAAATATAACGCTGATAAAATAAACTCCCAGAAAACCATGGGAAAGCTTGAAATTAATCTGGAACAAAGGAGCAGGTCCCTGACTATAGGCATTGAGATAATTCAGGAATCCCATCACAATAACGATGGTAAAAACCGTGTTTATGGTAATCAGGAAAAAATCTTCCACTCCGGTCCTTTTAAGACGGGTTCTGTAAAACCCCTGGAGAAAAAATATGGACATGTGAATGAGAAGAAACACAGGAAAAATAAAAATATACGATTTGATGGGGGGGATCCCCTTCATTGGATTTACCGGAATAATGTATCCATAAAAACGAAATCCATAAGAATAAAAATAAGAAATGAGAATTCCCACTATATCGCTGAATACGTAAAGACCGATGAGCTTAGTTCTATATTTCTTAATCATTTCTTGTTTTTAAAATCATCCCATTTTTCTTCTAAATATGAAGAGATTTTTTGTTTGAAATTGTTTCTTGAATATTTAAGTGCATTCTTCCTTATTTCAGTCTTATTAAATGGCAACTTTTTAAACTTGTCAAGCACACTCAACAGGTTCTCGACATTTAATTTTTTAAAGAATAATCCGGTTAAACCTGAAACAACTGTTTCAGTCGCCCCACCGCGGCCATAGGCAATAACAGGAATCCCACAGGCTTGGGATTCAAGCGAATTGATCCCAAAATCCTCTTCACCTGGCATAATAAGGGCGTTGGCTCCTTGATAAATTTTGAGAAGTTCCTGGGATGAAACCTGTCCTAAAAATTTTATGTTGTTTTTAGCCTGTTTTTTTAATCTTTTATAGTCAGGCCCCGTTCCCACAATATTAAGAGTCTCTCCTGTCCTGTTGAACGCCTCCACAGCCAGATCAACTCTTTTATAGGGCACTAGAGCCGAAACAATAAGATAATAGTTTTTTGACTGTTCCCCGGGTCGGAAAAATTTTACATCCACCGGAGGATGAACCACATCTGATTCCCTCCGATAGTATTTATATATGCGGCCGGCAACTGTTTTAGAATTAGCAATGAAATGATCGACTCTTCGGGTAGAAGACTCATCCCAAATCCTTAACCAATGGATTATGGGCGGAATCAACATCCTTGAAAAAACATTTAACCTCTGCTTTGAAAAATAAGAAAAATACTGATTCCATGCGTATCTCATAGGAGAATGAATATAACTTATATGGAGGGCATCGGGTCTGGGTATAACTCCTTTGGCAATACAATGAGAGCTCGAAACAATCATGTCATAATCTTGGAGGTCAAAGAGTTCGGCACCTAGAGGATATAAAGGTAAATAAAACCGGTACTTATTTTTAAGAAAAGGCATTTTCTGGATGAAACTTGTGATGATTCTTTTCTCTTCAATCTCTTTTATTTGGCTTCCTGGGAAATGAAAAAGAGTAAAAATAGGAGCCTTTGGGTATATTTCTGACAAAACCTCCAGAACTTTTTCCCCGCCTCTCCTTCCGGTAAGCCAGTCATGCACTAAAGCAACTTTCTTGTTATCCATTGGAAATGATTATAAAAAGGGACTTCACTATTGTCAACGAATCTGATAGATCCTTATTATTTTTGGGATCTCCTGGTTTGATGGAACAATTTGACATAAAGGTCTTGAATCTTATGAACCATGTTTGAGATAGAATACTTATCTTTCACGCTCCTGTAAAAATCCCTCCCCATCTTTTCAGCCCATTCTTGATTTTTCAACAGCCTCATCACAGCCTCTGCCAATTCCTCAGGTTTTTTGGGGGATACAAGCATCCCAGTCTTTTCATTTTTAATCATCTCCCTTATCCCATCCACATCTGTGCCGACCACAGGTTTTTTTAAAGCAGCTGCCTCCAATAACACATAAGGAAGCCCTTCCCATAAGGAAGGAAGCACGAATACATCCATTCCAGATATAAGGCTAGGAATGTCCTTTCTTTCCCCCAGAAAATAGATCATATCATCTGTTCCGAGTCTTTTATTGAGGCTTTCTAATTTTCCTCTAAGTGGTCCGTCTCCAATCACTAATATCTTTAATCCAGAATATTCCCCTTTCATCTCAGCTCCTGCTTTTAACAGAAGAGGAATGTTTTTTTGTCGATGAAGTCTGGCAACTGTTCCGATCACCGGGCCTTTTCTCATTTTATCTTCGTTATTCTGAGTCACTCCTTGTCTTTCTAATAATTGAAAATCAATCCCATTTTCTATTAATTTCATTTTCTTTTTGGATGCCAGTTTGAACTTCCTTCCTTTTTTTATGTCAGCTCGGGAGACAAAGATAACGGCATCTGTAAATCTTGAAAAAACCTTTTCTAAAAAGACATACACATACCTTAAAAAAATATTCCTATAGTAAAGATAGTGGACTCCGTGCAGGGTGTGAGCCACTGCCAATTGAGCTTCTTTTCGAGCGGCCCATCTTCCATAAAATCCAGCCACTCCTCCATGAGTATGGATGATATCAAATTTATTTTGTCTCAATACGGCCTCTATTTCCTTTATCGGTTTTTTTTGAAAGCGCTTGTTCATGGATACCGGATAATGAGAAACATTCCTTCTCTTAACCTCATCCACTAAGTATCCTTGAGGATTGGAACAAACAGATACATCAAACCGATCTTTATCCAGATATTCAATCAGACTTAGAAGGTTTTTTTGGCCTCCTCCCAGAAATGTTTTGTCTATGACTTCTAAAACTTTGATTTTTTTCATCCTTGCTATCCCAACCTAAATTATTCATAAAAAAATGGCGATATTCTTATTATTATTTTATTCTCAGCGATATAAAAGATTTTTTCAAGAACTATGAATTGAACATTTTCCCTGTATATACTTTTTATTTTAATCGCCATTTTTTTACCATTGAGGCAA
>DASRVI010000055.1:0-2669 GCA_035655135.1 Acidobacteriota bacterium
TGAAGTGGCCAAATGATTTGGTGTGTGAAGGACGAAAAATAGGAGGGATTCTTTGTGAAAGCAGTTTTTCAGGAAAGAAGCTGAATCACACTATTATAGGGATAGGGATCAATGTGAAGCATAAACAGCTTGATTTTCCCAAAGAGCTGAGAAAAAGCGCAGGTTCTCTAGAAATGTTCTATAAAAAAAATATTGATATAAACAAGCTTTTGCTAGCTGGGTGTCGTTTTATGGATAAGTGGTACAGAATTTTTCTTAACAAAGAGGATTACAAAATATTGAGGCAATACTTGAAGGCTTCTTATTTCTGTATTGGAGATGAATTAGAGGTTGAAGCAGAAGGAAGTTCTTTGCATGGTTTGTTTAAAGGATTGGATAAGCAGGCAAGAATCATCCTGGATATTAATGGAGAGGAAAAGCGGTTCTTATCAGGGGAAATACGTATTATATAGAATTCGCACAGGTTCGATTCTTCAGGCCTTGGACAGCTCCTTTGATGAGTATTTTTGTGGAATCCATGCTTTTTTTCCGGCCGTATTTAACCGTAGGGAAAGAAGCAATGCCAAGAGCTTTAACTTTTTCTAATTTCATTATAAGTTTAAGGAATGCAGAGAGTTGAGTAGGAGTCAGGCCGCCGGATACCTCAAAATTATGTCCTGGGATATAAGCGGCATCCAGAACATCCAGGTCAATGTGCACGTAAAGCATTTCCACTCTATTCGAAAGCTGGTCTAGAGAATCTGTGATGATTTTGTTTTTCTCTATGACTTGTTTTGTGGATAGGGTTGTGATAGATGATTTGAGGATAAGCTCCTGCTCCAGAGGATCCACATCCCGGACTCCCATCATAATTATATTTCGGGTGGATATAGGGGGGTCGAGCCCAGCTTGTTTCCTGAGGCGGTGGAGGCATTTTCCTGCAGCCACAGCCACTGGCATTCCTCCCAGCCAACCGCTTAAAGTGGTCTCAGGAGTATTGAAATCTCCATGGGCGTCAAACCATATGAGTCCTACAGATATCGGTTTTCTTGGTTTTCCAGAATTCTGCAGTCCAGCGAGCATTCCGCTTAGGCTGTTGCAGTTTCCCAATAGACCTAGGACAAATACTTTTTTTCTTATCAAAGGAGCGACCTCACAACTCAAATGCCCGTTGGCAAGTCCCATCCGGTTCCAAACTCCGTACTCATTTTTTTCCTTGTCTGTTAGCTGGATAGTCTTTTTTGAGAATTCCCTGACTCCTTCCTGTTTGAGAATTTTTGCAGCCTCCCTATAAATAAGCTCAGGGGCTGGAGACAATTCGTGCGGTCTTTTGTTTCCTGTATAAGGCTGAAGCACTAGACTTATATTTAATCCAGACATCTTATCCTGTCTTATTCATAAAAATATGGCGATGTTTTTATTATTCATTTTGTTTCAGCGATAAACAAGATTTATTTTATGAATAGTTCAGGATGATCTGGGTGAAATACTTCCACAAACGTCAGGTTGTTGATACAATAACTGACAGAGTGGATTTGAAAAAGGAGATTAAAGATGCTTTTAGCCGTTGATATTGGAAACACGAGTATTGCTTTAGGCGTATTTAGAGGAAGTGATTTAGTTCAAAAATGGCAGATCCGATCAGAAAGGGAGAAGACTTGTGATGAGTATCAAGTGACTCTCATGAATTTGTTTTCTCTTTCCAGACTCAGGATATCTGAGGTAAAGGGAGTTATCATATCGAGTGTTGTGCCTCCTCTCAATCCAGTTTTCCAAAAATTAATCCAAAAGCTGTTTAAAAAGAGAGCACTTGAAGTCAGTCCTGGCATAAAAACAGGGATGCCTATTCTCTATGATAATCCTCATGAAGTGGGAGCGGATCGAATCGCATCAGCGGTGGCGGCTCGACATCGCTATGGATCCCCCTGCATTGTGGTTGACTTTGGCACAGCCACCACTTTTGATGCGGTGTCTAATAAGGGGGAATATCTGGGAGGGGCTATTGCGCCTGGAATTCAGATATCAGCTGAAGCGCTTTATCACAAAACAGCAAAGCTTCCCAGAATAGAGATTAAAAAAATAAAAAAATGCATCGGGAAAAGCACTGTTTCCAGTATGCATTCAGGGCTTTATTTTGGCTATGTGGGCCTTATCTCCAATATTATCAAAGAAATGAAAAAGGAACTGGGTGAAAATGTTAAGGTTGTTGGGACAGGGGGATTTTCTTCTACTATTTTTGATGAACTTGAAAGCATTGATTATCATGATTCCGAACTTGTTCTTCAAGGGCTTAGGTTGATATACGACATAAACAGAAAACAATTCACCAAGGATTGAACAATTGAAAAAAATGAATAAGAACGATTCCCAGCCAGAACACTATTATCAAACCATTGCCCGCCTTTTATTCAGCTTAAGAGGAGCTCCTTTCATTCTTTCCCCCAGAGAAATAGATATTATTGAGGAATGGGAGGAGCGTCATATTCCATTGGGCACAGTGTTGGAAGGAATAAAAACAGCGTATGAATATTTCCGGAAGAACACCGGATCACGAAAAAATTTCACTCTGACTTTTTGCAGGCGTTTTGTATCCACAGCTTATAATCTCTACAAAGAAAGGAAAGTAGGAAAGAAGAATGTGGGTCAGACAAGTAGCGAAAGAGTTGAAATAGTTAAAGCTGAAATTAAGA
>DASRVI010000056.1:0-2598 GCA_035655135.1 Acidobacteriota bacterium
TTTTTGCGGAGCCTGCTCTACAGTATACAGAAGAAAAGGTGATTACAAATTACAAACTGGGATGGCCTGTCAAACAAGGGTCGAGGATGGGATGTATCTGGTCCAAATACCTTTTGTTCCTGCGGAAAAAGCTATCTATGACATTGAAAAGGAAAAATATGACGTCAATGTTTTTCTCAGATACTATCCTGACATTGCCCGATGTGTCTCCTGTAATACCTGTACTAAAGCATGTCCCCAGGATTTGGAGGTCATGGATTATGTACAGGCGGCGCTTAGGGGAGACTTTGAAAAAGTGGCTGAAGAATCTTTTGACTGCATCCAATGCGGACTCTGTGCAGTAAGATGTCCTTCCGAGTTAGTTCAATATCACATCGCCCAGCTGGCAAGAAGAATGTATGGGCGGTATGGATTTCCACAACCAGAATACCTCAAAAAAAGAGTCAAAGATATAAACACCGGCAAATTCAATAAAAATATGGAAAAAATCATGAAAGCTAGCAAAAAGGAACTCGAAAAGCTATATGCTGAAAGAGAAAGAGAATCAGACTAGCTAAAAGGAGGAAAAAATGACTGAAATGAAACTTATCGGGGGTTACCCAGAATATATGAGGAAGTCCATAAAAAAGGTCGAACAAACCAGGATGAAGAGGAAAGACTACACTCCCCCAGCCTTCACTCCGGAAGAACAAAAGGAAGTGCTTAAACTTCATCCAGACTTCGCTCCGGGTGGAAAAAGGAAATTATCCATAGGGCCCAATAAAGGAGATATCGGGCCTGCTGAAGTATTGGATTTGCTTGAAGCCTATCCTCTTATCGAAGAAAAAGATATTGACCTTTCCAGTATAGATTATGATACAGAAATCCTCATAATCGGCGGAGGACTCGCCGGAACCACAGCTGCGATTTGGGCTAATGAAAGCGGCGTTAAGACCAAAGATATTCTTCTCGCCAATAAGTTAAGACACGGCGACGCCAATTCCATAATGGCTGAGGGAGGAACTCAGGCCGCTGACAGGCCTAATGATTCTTTACTCCGGCATTATTTAGACACCATGGGAGGAGGACATTATGCTAATAAGCCTGATGTTCTCAATGCCTTGGTCAATGATGCTCCTTTCATCATGCAGTGGCTTTTAAAACTAGGAGCTATCATAGACCGCGAAGAAAACGGAGATTTTGTTGAGAAATGGGGAGGAGGAACTTCCATAAGAAGGCTTCATTCCTGCAGAGACTACACCGGTCTTGAGGAACTTAGGGTCATAAGAGACGAATTTCGAAATAGAGATATCCCCTGCATCGAACATTATCCGGCTATTGAGCTGCTCACAGATGGCAAAGGTAGAGTCACGGGCGCTGTTCTTTGGAATATCGAAACTGGAGAATATAAAATAGTCAAAGCCAAAGCCACTATTTTAGCCACAGGAGGTTTTGGAAGACTTCATATCAGAGGTTTTCCCACCACCAATCACTATGGAGCCACCTGTGACGGAGTTGTTCTGGCTTATCATGCAGGCGCTAAACTGAGAGACATAGATACGGTTCAGTATCACCCGACCGGTGCTGCCTATCCCGTTCAAATCATTGGTTATCTTCTCACTGAAAAACTCAGGAGTTCAGGGGCTCAGCCGGTCAATAAAGACGGAGAAGCCTTTGTGTTTCCTCTTGAGCCGCGAGATGTTGAAGCTTCTTCGTTTATTAGAGAATGTTATGTTAAGGAGAAAGGTCTCACCACTCCCACAGGCTTGAGAGGTATTTGGCTGGATACCCCCCTTATTGAAATCAAAAACGGAGAAGGCTACATAGAAAAAGCTTTCCCTGGAATGAAAAGGATGTTTAACCGGTTTGATATCGACATGAGAAAAGACCCTGTCCTTGTCTTCCCCACTCTTCACTACCAGAACGGAGGAGTGGAGACAGATCCGTGGGGAAAAACAAGTCTTGACGGTCTCTGGGTTGCTGGTGAAGTCTCAGGCGGCGTGCACGGTAAGAACAGACTTATGGGAAATTCAACCCTTGATACTATGGTCTTTGGAAGAAGAGCAGGAATCTCCACGGCAGAATATGTTAAAAACAACAACCCCACTCTGAAATTAACTCTGGAACACACTAAAGAATACATAAAACAACTCAAAGATGCTGGGATAAAAACAGATAGACGGGCTCCCATCCTTCTTCCTGATTACAGAGGAAAAGCAGCCTTAGCCAGAATGATCGATGTTTTTCAATAGAACTAACCCTGCTGACAGTTTAGTTCTTTTTAGTTACTGATTTTATCCGTCTACTTCAAAATCTCCGCCTCTGCGGGAATTTTCAGAGCTTTCTCTTTCTTCAGAAAATTTCTGTTCCAAGGCGATTATTTTGACTAGATTTCCAGGATAGTTCTGCTTCTTTTTTTCCCCGTAGGGATTAAACTGAACTCCGGTTTGATACTTATAACTTTTGCCTGGATTCGCGGCTGACCATCGGACTCTTCCTAAAAGTACCAGAGGAACTCTCTCCCCTGGTACAGAGACTTTCATTTTAATTTTGGCATTAATATCAAGCTTATTCTGACAAACAAAGCGGAGTCCCCCCCGGCTTAAATCCATCACCGGA
>DASRVI010000057.1:0-6121 GCA_035655135.1 Acidobacteriota bacterium
AATTGACTACTCGATGATATCAGTGACGGTTCCGGCACCCACAGTACGGCTTCCTTCTCTTATGGCAAATCTTTGGCCTTTTTCCATGGCCACATTGGTGATCAGCTCTATCTCTAAATCCACATTATCTCCGGGCATCACCATCTCCACTCCAGATGGCAGCTTCACGCTTCCTGTCACATCTGTGGTGGAAAAATAAAACTGCGGCCTGTATCCACTGAAAAACGGCGTGTGCCGTCCTCCTTCATCCTTCTTTAACGCATATATCCTGCCCTTAAACTTCCGATGCGGCGTGATGGTCCCTGGCTTCGCCAATACCATCCCCCGCTGAACCTCTTCCTTATCCGTGCCTCTCAGTAATATCCCTACATTGTCTCCAGCCTGTCCCTCATCTAATATCTTCCGAAACATCTCTACCCCTGTCACAACTCGCTTCTTGGTCTCTCCAAATCCCACAATCTCTGCCTCTTCTCCTTTCTTGATCATCCCCCGCTCTATCCTGCCTGTCACCACGGTCCCTCTTCCGCTTATCGTGAATATGTCCTCTATGGGCATCAAAAACGGCCGGTCCACTATCCGCTTCGGGGCGGGTATGTGCTCATCCACTGCATCCAATATCTCTAATATCGGCTTATTCACCTCCGCCTCAGGATCCCCATCCGACTCCAATGACTTCAACGCGCTCCCCCTTACTACCGGTATGTCGTCTCCCGGAAATTCATACTTCGTCAACAACTCCCTCACCTCTAGCTCCACTAAATCCAATATCTCTGGATCATCCACCAAATCTGTCTTGTTCATAAACACCACTATAGCCGGTACATTCACCTGCCGAGCTAATAATATGTGCTCCCGCGTCTGCGGCATCGGCCCATCATCTGCCGCCACCACCAATATCGCCCCGTCCATCTGCGCTGCCCCTGTAACCATGTTCTTGATGTAGTCCGCATGCCCAGGACAGTCTATGTGCGCATAGTGCCGCGCCTTGGTCTCATACTCAATGTGCGCTACCTGAATTGTCAGTCCCCTCTCCTTCTCCTCCGGTGCATTGTCTATCTTATCATAGTCTACAAACGCCACCCCCTCATCTGTTTTGTGCAATACCTTTGTTATCGCCGCTGTCAGCGTGGTCTTGCCGTGGTCTACGTGCCCTATCGTCCCTATGTTTAAATGCGGCTTCTTCCTCTCAAACTTTGCCTTCGCCATTGATTTACCTCCTAGTCTTCCTTGTTATTAAAATTCATTTTATAGACTAATAAGATATCTTTCCTTCTACTCTTGCCACAATTTTTTCCATAACTGAAGGAGCTGTGGGTTTGTATTCAGAAAACTCCATAGTGAACAGCCCTCTGCCCTGGGTCATAGTCCGTAGGTCAGTGGCATAACCAAACATTTCTGACATCGGCACAAAAGCTCGTACAGTCTGGGTTCCTCCACTGGAATCCATGCTCGCTATTTTAGCTCTCCTTGAATTAAGGTCACCCACCACATCTCCTAAATATTCCTCAGGGGTGAGAACTTCAAGGCTCATTATTGGCTCTAGCAGGGTGGGCTTTGACTTTTTTGACGCTTCTTTAAAAGCCAAGGATCCGGCTATCTTAAAAGCGATGGAAGTCGAATCTTCCTGATGAAATGATCCATCAATTAAAGCAGCCTTGATATTAGTCATAGAAAAACCAGCCAGGACTCCAGCCTCCATAGCTTCTTTTATTCCATCTTCAATAGGAGGGATAAATTCTTTGGGAATTAATCCTCCTTTAGTTTCATTTGCAAACTCAAAATCCTTCCCTTCCTCAGAAGGCTCTATTCTTAATTTACAGTGACCATACTGTCCTCTTCCCCCGCTTTGTCGGATGTATTTTCCTTCTCCCTCTGCTTCCTGGGTAATGGTTTCTTTATAGGCTACCTGAGGATTCCCTAGATTGGCTTTCACTCCGAATTCCCTTGCCATGCGTTCCATTAGAATCTCAAGATGCAGCTCTCCCATTCCATACACTAATGTCTGTCCTGTCATGGGATCTTTTTTTATCTTAAAAGTGGGATCTTCTTTAGCTAGCTTATTTAAAGATTCGCTTAATTTTAGATGCTCGCTCCGGGATTTTGGTTCAATAAAAGCGGAAACAACTGGTTCAGGAAACTCTATAGAAGAGAATATAATAGGCCTGTTTCTGACACTTAATGTGTCTCCTGTTGAGATTGCTTTTGTGGAAGTCAAAGCAGCAATGTCTCCTGTAAAGACCTCTTTAATATCTTTCCTTTTATTGGAATGCATCTCTAACAAGCGGTTGACCCTCTCTTCTTCCTCTCTAGTACAATTATAAATAGATGTTCCCACTTTAGTCTTCCCAGAATACACACGGAAAAATGCCAGCATCCCTGCATAAGGATCATTCATGACTTTAAAAACAAAAGCAGAAAAAGGCTCATCATCTAAAGGTTTTCTCTGCTCTACAGCTTTAGTTTTTGGATGATAACCCGTTACTGGGGGAACATCCGCTGGAGAAGGCAGATAATCGACCACCGCATCTAATATAGGATGCACTCCCTTGTTTTTAAATGAAGAACCAAAGAGAACAGGAATGATCTCAAGAGATAGAGTTCCTTTTCTTATGGCTTTGACAATTTCAGATGGAGAAACATCTCGTCCTTCTAGATATTTCTCCATAATAGAATCATCTATATCGCTTAATTTCTCAAGCATATCCATCCTTTTTTTCTCTGCTTCTTCTTTATATTCCTGTGGAATCTCTCTCACTTTATATTTTACGCCGAGAAGGTCATCGCCGTAATTAATCTCTTTCATATTGATTAAATCAATAACTCCCTGAAAATCCTCTTCTCTGCCTGCAGTCATCTGAACTTCCAGAGTTTCTATGTTGAATCTTTCTTTCATCTGCTCGATCGCTCTTTCAGGGTTTACTCCAACTCTATCCATTTTATTTATATAGACTATCCTGGGGATTTTATAACGATCCGCCTGCCTCCATACTGTTTCTGACTGAGCTTCCACTCCACCCACTCCACAAAGAATGATGATAGCTCCATCCAGTACTCTGAGAGACCGCTCAACCTCTACTGTGAAATCAACGTGCCCAGGAGTATCAATAATATTAATTTTACAATTTCTCCATCTGCAGGCGGTTGCCGCAGATGTGATTGTTATCCCGCGCTCCTGCTCCTGAGCCATCCAGTCCATGACGGCTGTTCCTTCATCAACCTCTCCCATCTTATGGGTAATGCCGGTATAAAACAGGATGCGCTCTGTTGTGGTAGTCTTCCCCGCATCGATATGGGCCATGATCCCAATATTTCTGACTTTCTCTATTGGATCTCTTCTCTTCAAATTTGAACTCCATCTTACCTTTCTTAAATCCCTAATAAATGCGAATTAGACTACCATTTATAATGAGCAAAAGCTCTATTAGCCTTTGCCATTCGGTGGGTATCTTCTCTTTTTTTGATGGCTCCACCTTTATTGTCAGCAGCTTCCATGATCTCACCAGCCAGTTTATCAACCATATTCTTCCCAGGTCTTTGTTTCGAAAAATTCAGAAGCCACCTTACTGCTAATGAAAGGCCTCTTTTCTCTTCCACTTCCACTGGAACTTGATACGTTGCTCCACCGACTCTTCTTGATTTTGTCTCTAAAAGAGGCTTTATATTGTTAATTGCTTTTTCATAAACTTTTAATGGATCTTCTTTTTTGCTCTTCTTTATCTTTTCCATGGATTCATAAACGATCCGCGCTGCAGTACTTTTCTTTCCGTCTCTCATAACTCCATTGATCAGCTGAGACACAAGGGTACTGTTATAGAAATAATCCGGATATTTTTCTCTTTTTTTAACTTTGCCTTTTCTCGGCATCTTTCTCTCCTCTATCCGCTCACTTTCTTCTGTTTAGGTTGCTTAGCTCCATATTTTGAACGTCCCTGTGCTCTGTCCTGCACACCTTCGCAGTCAAGGGCTCCTCGAATCACATGATAGCGGACTCCTGGGAGATCCTTAACTCGCCCTCCTCTTATGACAACAATAGAGTGTTCCTGCAGGTCATGCCCGACCCCCGGAATATATCCGGTAACTTCTTTGTTGTTGGTCAACCTGATTCTTGCGACTTTCCTCATGGCAGAGTTGGGCTTCTTAGGAGTGGTGGTGAAAACTCTAGTGCAAACGCCTCTTTTCTGGGGACATTTATCTAGAGCCGGAGATTTAGTTTTACTTTTCTTGCTCTTTCGTCCTTTTCTTACTAGCTGGTTAACAGTCGGCAATAGATTGCTCCTTTTTTAATAATTATTATGTTGTCACTAAATTCGGATAAAATCCGCTAAAATGAATGTTCGGATGATAGCAAACCTAGCCTGTTATGTCAAGGTTTTAAAAATATTTAGAAAGATTTTTAATCTCTGATTTGAAGGTCGACTTCTTCTTCCTTTTTTTCTTCTTTTTCTTCAGCCAATTCAACGCGCTGATGAGCTTTATAACCAGTACCTGCAGGAATCAATCTTCCCATAATTATATTTTCTTTAAGCCGGCGCAAATGGTCTATTTTTCCATAAAGGCTGGCTTCTGTTAAAATCCGAGTTGTTTCCTGGAATGATGCGGCGGCAATAAAACTACTGGTGCTTAAAGCGCTTTTGGTTATCCCGAGGAGTAAGGGCCTTGCCTTAGCCGGTTTGCTGCCTTTTTCTATGACCTTGCGATTCTGTTCCTGAAAAACAAACTTATCAATTTTCTCGTCCACAATGAAATCTGTGTCCCCGACTTCTTCCACTTTCACCCATCTCAACATCTGTCTTATGACTACTTCCATATGCTTATCATTTATAGCGACTCCCTGAAGTCTGTAAACTCCTTGAACTTCTCTCAACAAATATTCCGCAAGTTCTTTCTCTCCCAAAACACGCAAAATATCATGAGGATTCACAGGGCCATCCATTAATGGTGTCCCTGCTTTGACTCTCTCTTTTTCTCCCACGATCACATGGGCTTCTTTGGGGATAAAATACTCTTTCTCGCCACCCCGTTCATTTTCAACAACAATCTTTCTGTTTCCCCTGACTAAGCCACCGTAACTAACCACTCCATCTATCTCCGATATAGTGGCCGGAGACTTGGGCCTTCTCGCTTCGAAAAGCTCCTCGGCTCTGGGCAAGCCTCCCGTGATATCTTTAGTCCGGGTCGCTTCTCTTGGTATCTTAGCCAGCACATCCCCAGCAAATATCCTGTCATTATCCTTAATTTCAAGGTTAGCCCCTGAAGGCAGGAAATATTTCTTCAATAATACGGGTCGGCCTTTATCATCTTTCTTCTTTTCATCGAGCACCATGATCTGAGGCTGCATCTTGTCATCTTTAGGATCTGTGATGACTTGGGTGATCAATCCAATGAACTCATCCTGAATTTCTTCCATGGTTATTCCTAAAACCACATCATGGAAATGCACTCGACCTGTTTCCTCACTTATAATGTAAGTATTAAAGGGATCCCATTCAGCAAACTGCTGTCTTTCTTTAACTTCTTCTCCGTCTTTAATAAAAACCTGAGCCCCATAAGGAACTTGATAATGCTCTATTTCACGACCTCTATGGTCCAGAACAGCGATCCGTGCGTTTCGGTTGACTACAATGATCTTTCCTTCCTTATTGATGACATAGTTAAGATTATCAAACTTAATAACTCCGTCATTTTTGGCCTCGAGTCTCGATTTTTCTGCTCCTCCCATTGCGATTCCACCAATATGAAATGTTCTCATGGTCAACTGAGTACCTGGTTCTCCAATAGACTGGGCAGCTTGGACTCCTACGGCTTCTCCCAGTTCCACCATTTCGCCTGTTGCCATATCACGACCGTAACAAAGTTGGCAAACGCCTCTTTTTGACTCACAGGTTAAAACAGAACGAATTTTAATCTTCTCAATCCCCACGCTTTCCAGGCTCTGGGCAACATCTTCGGTTATTTCCTCATTAACCTCAATAATCACCTCATTGGAATCCGGATGAATCACTTTTTCTAAAGAAGTTCTTCCCACTATTCGATCCACGAAAGGTTCTATAAGTTCTCCATTCTCGACAATGGCTGAAACTTGAACTCCTTTTAGAGTTCCACAGTCATGCTCGTCAACAAC
>DASRVI010000058.1:0-2768 GCA_035655135.1 Acidobacteriota bacterium
TTTGTTGAATGCCATAAAAATCCTAAAAGAATATGAAAGAGGAGTTGTTTTTCGACTAGGTCGTGTCCTCACTAAACCAAAAGGTCCGGGGTTGATCCTGGTCTTTCCTCCCATTGACAAAATGGTTCGAGTCAGTCTTCGTATTGTGACCATGGACATTCCAGCTCAAGATATCATCACTAAAGACAATGTGTCAGTCAAAGTAAACGCTGTGGTGTATTTCCGGGTTATGGACCCTCAAAAAGCAGTTCTAGCTGTACAGGATTATCTTTTTGCGACTTCTCAGCTCGCTCAAACAACTCTTCGCAGTGTTCTTGGAGAAAGTGATCTTGATGAAATTCTTTCTGAAAGAGAACAGTTGAACAATCAACTTCAAGAAATCATTGACAAACACACAGATCCCTGGGGAATCAAAGTCCAGCTTGTGGAGACCAAACATGTGGACCTGCCTGAAAATATGATCAGGGCCATAGCTAGACAGGCTGAGGCTGAACGAGAAAGAAGAGCCAAAGTCATCCATGCTGAAGGAGAATTTCAAGCTGCGGATAAACTCCTCAAAGCTGCGGATATCATTTCAAAAAATCCACAGGCGCTTCAGCTTAGATTTTTAAGCACTCTTTCTGAAATTGCTACTGAGAAAAATTCGACCATTGTGTTCCCTCTTCCCTTGGACTTAGTCAAAGCTTTCCTCACAAATAAAAAAAGGGAAAATAAATAAAAAGAAAATGAGAAATAAGGATTACAGAGAACTTCAAATATCCAGCTCTATGCTGATTTTTGTATTTATCGCTATCATTGTTTTGGGCATTGTCGTTTTCCTGCTGGGAGTCTCTGTCGGTAAAAAACAAGCATCCCTCACCAAACAGACTCAATTTGCTGATGTTCCTATAGAACAAGTCCAAGAAAAAAAGCCTGTGACTTCTGAACAACCTGAACAAGATAAAGATAAGATAAATCAAGAAATCGCATCTCACTCAAAAATCAAAAGCAAAGAACAAGCACAAGAAGTCGAAAAACCCTCTCCAGTGAAACAAAACCTTTATTATATCCAAGTGGGGGCCTACACAGATAAAAGCTCAGCCTCTAAAATAGCCGATAAATACAATAATATGGGTTTTAAAAGTCTTGTTGTCTCCCCTCTTCCCACAGACCGAAGAACCATCTATAGAGTGAGAATAGGAGGGTATGAAACCAGAGAAGAAGCCGAAGAAATCAAAGAAATACTTATGGAAAAAGAAAACAAGAAAAGCAGCGATTATTTTATCATCCAAGGTTCTGTTTAACCAGGATCGTTTCATAAGATCCTGAGAAAGGGATTTCACTTGAAAACCCGAGCCCCGGAACTACTCCTTGCCGCTTCCAGTGGAGTGATGACAGCTCTGGCATTCCCCAAAACAGAGCTTTTTTATCTGGGCTGGATCTCTCTCATCCCCTTAATTTTCCTCTTAGTTAAAACAAAACCAAGTAAAGGCTTGATCATGGGGCTTGTATCCGGCTTTTGTTTCTATGTGGTTCTCCTTTACTGGATTCCAGATGTTCCTCTTCATTACGGAGGCCTTTCATGGGGCTTGAGTGTCCTTATCTATATTTTATTAGCCCTTTTATTAGCCTTGTCTTGGGGACTTTTTGGTTGGATAGTCTCTTTTTTTTCAGCTCATATATCTAATCTTATTTTTATCCTCATTCCTTTTGTTTGGATATCTATAGAATTCATCATGACCTATTTACTCACGGGTTTTCCTTGGGGCCTTCTGGGCGCCAGTCAGTATAAAAACATCCCTTTTATCCAGTTTGCTTCTTTAACCGGAGTTTATGGGCTTTCCTTTGTGCTGGTCTTGTTTCAAAGTCTTCTCGTTTTTTCAACAAAACTAAAAGCTAAAAAAAGATTCACTTTAATTTTAATATCATTAACACTGGCTGTGATTTCTCATGCCGGAGGTTTTTTATCACTTAAAAATCCTGTTTCCTCCCAAGAATCATTCACGGCTTCTCTCATCCAAGGAAACACTCCCGCCAGCACAGATTTTTCCACTCAACCTTTTGAAAAAACCCATGAAATGTTTCAAAAGCACTTATCTCTCAGCCATCAAGCCTATGAGAAAGGCGGTGAATTGATTATCTGGCCTGAATTATCTGTGCCCCTGTGCTTTTCCTGTCAATTCGAACCCTATGCTGAATTTTCTAAGCAGCTTTTCCAATTTTCAAAAGCCACGCGATGCACTCTGCTTTTGGGGACAAGTGAAATATCCTATGTTGATCAAAATCCCAATTTTTACAATGCGTCTGTGTGTGTGGATCCCAGTCTTTCTCTTTCCTTTTACTATAAAATGCATCTTGTTCCATTTGGCGAATACACTCCTTATAAAAAAATATTCTCTTTTATTTCAAAATTCACTCATGCTATAGGAGAGTTAACCCCTGGGAAAAAACACAAACTGCACCAATTTAGAGACATTCCTTTTGGATCCCCTATCTGCTATGAAATCATATTCCCTTCTTTAGTGAGACAATTCGTCAAAATGGGAGCCGGGTTTTTGGTGACTATTACCAATGACGGTTGGTATGGAACCAGCGCAGCCCCTTATCAACACTTTTCTTTAGCGGTTTTTAGAGCGGTGGAAAACAGAAGATACTTGCTGAGATCAGCCACTACAGGAATAAGTGGAGTTATTGATCCCTACGGCCGGGTCATTGCCAAATCAAAACTGCACACCACAACCTTTATCAATGCTGAAATCAACCCAAGAAAATCTTTCACATTTTATACA
>DASRVI010000059.1:0-4166 GCA_035655135.1 Acidobacteriota bacterium
CCGCAAAAACCCTGCCGGCATCCGACCCCTCTCACAAATTTGTATCCCGCAAATTCCATGGCGGTCAGTATGGTGAGGTCAGCCGGGACTTTATACCCTCTTCCCATTATGTAAATGGTCACCCAATACTCAATATCTTTAGCATCAACACCTGTGGTTACGGACTTAGCTGAATCAGCAATTCGGTCCATTATACTCTTATTCTCTTTCATACCTTCCTCCGTTCAAAAAAATGAGATGATGGTCATATCCATTCATTTTGTATAGAATTATCAATTTGATTTTTTTCCAAAAATCCAAAGGTTCTCATTCTCAGATGCATCTGAATACCTTTAATATTCCTGGGGTAATTTTTTTAATTCAGCCCAAGTGTAGACAGGACCATCCTTACACACATAATGGGAACCAATATTGCATCTCCCGCATTTTCCTATACCACATTTCATCTTGTTCTCCACAGTGGTGTAAATCTGGTCATCGTTAAATTCCAATTCTTTTAGGGCTTTGATGACAAATTTTATCATGATGGGAGGACCACAGGTTATGGCAATGGTATTTTCAGGGGATGGTTTTTTATCAGTGACATTTTGAGGGACAAATCCCACAAATTCATCCCATTCAGGCTCCTCCACATCTATGGATAAGGAGACTTTTATTTTATCCTTAAGTTCTTCCAGTTCCTTTTTAAAAATCAGATCATTTGAACTCCTGGCTCCATAGAAAAGGGTAAGGTCTTTGTAGTCCTCTTTTTTGCCTAGAGCGGTCTGCAGAACTGACCATATGGGAGCTAAACCAATACCTCCCCCGATGAAAATAAGGTTTTTCCCTTTCCATTCTTCAAGGGGGAAACCATTGCCATAAGGGCCTCTTATTCCCATGATGTCTCCCTTCTCCATTTCATGAAGTGAGGAGGTAACCCTTCCCATCTTCAGTATACTGAATTGGAGATAATCTTTGGTAAGAGGGGAAGATGAAATAGAGAACATGGATTCACCTTTTCCAAACACAGAAACCATGGCAGCTTGTCCGCTGCGAAAAGAGAATTCATTTTTGTTCATAAATTGAGTTCTGAATGTTTTAATGGGTCTTTCACCACTAACTTCAACCTTTATTTGGATGATCTTAGCTAGTTTTGGCATGTAAGGATTTTGACTCATAGTCTCTCACTTTTTTTAATATTTCTATTATATTGATTCCTACTGGGCATTGGTCTACGCACCTTCCACACCCTATACACATGTATTCTTGGTATCTTTCCACAAAATATTGAAATTTATGAAAAACTCTCTGGCGTAACCGTGAAGCACGATCTGGTCTGGGATTGTGTCCAGAAGAATGCATAGTAAAACTAGGGAACTGACAGGTGTCCCAAGTTCTTATTCTTTTCCCTTGAAGTGGGAAAGTGGATGTGATTTCATCGCTTATATCAAAACAATGACAGGTTGGACAAATATAGGTGCATATGCCGCAGCGAATACATCCTAAAGATTGTTCATCCCAGAAAGGAGAATCAAACATCTGGTTAAGTTTAGGGGGAATTTTGTCAATATCTTTGATTTGCTGTTGGATTTTCTTTTTGGATTCGGTTCGGTTTTTTTCTAAAGCCTTCTTATCTTCAGTTTTTGGTTGTGTAAAAAGATTTTTGGCTGAGTTTATGAGTTTATAACCCTTCTCTGTTATGGATTCTATGTAATATCTATCCCCTAAATCAGTCATCAGTATGTCTAATCCTTCTTTGGAATAAGGATTTCCTCCTACTGAAGTGCAAAAGCAGTGGGGAGAAGGAGGAGTGTTGCAAGCTAATCCCACCAAGGTGGTTTGCTCTCTCTTTTTGGAATAATAAATATCTTTAATATCACTTCTGAAAACTTTATCTGTTATAGTAAGAGCTCTGGCATCACAGGGTCGAACACCAAAAACAATGGTTGGCTTTTCCTCAGGAAGAATTTCTTTGATCTCTAGGTCATTTTCGTCGGATCTGTTAAACTCTAAGAACACTTCTCTTTGAGGGAAAATGATTTTTTTGGGAGATAACACCGTATTAGGATAATCTAATTCTATATTATCAGGACTTTCCATGATTTCGTATTCCCAAACCTGGTCTTTCTTTACAGGGGCATAAATGGTGTAAGATTCAAGTTTCTTTATCCATTGAGAAAGAGAATTTTTTTTCAGTATTTTATCCATATCTTCACCTAATAAACTCTTGTGGATCTTTTTCCTTAAAGCTGGAGAGAAGAGGAGGGCGATCAGAATCAAAACCCGCTTCATAGTCAAAGAGTTCTACAACTTCTTTCTCTAATTTTTTATTAAGAAGCCGGATAGGAATATCCACTGGACAGACTCTTTCACATTCCCCGCAATCCACACAACGTCCAGCCATATGAATGGCTCTGACCAAATGATAGGTAAAATTTTCAGATGACACAGGAGATTTTTCAGTCCATATTATCTTTTTAGCTTTCTCGTCTGCTGTTGTTTCTGCGGTGACAGATAACTCTATACTATCTACCACACACTCATCGCAGTAGCACATGGGACATACGGAGCGGCAGGCATAGCAGCGGATGCATTTATCTATCTGCTCTTTCCAGAAGTTATATTTTTCTTTAGGGGACAAGCTTTCGATTTTTTTAATAGATTCGAAAGGATCTTCAGGCTTGCGTTCTATTTTTTCTCCCAGAAACACATCATAGACTACAGGATAATTGGTTTTGCACTCCAGGCAATTATCTGCCAAAATTTCTTTAGAAGGAACTTTCATTTTACCGTCATTTGTTGTTACGACAAAGTTATCTTTTTCACCAAAATCTATTTTTTGAGCTTGCTTATTTTTTAATTTTTTAGACAGTTTTTTTTCATCTATAACCCCTGTATTTTCACAAGAAACACCTATGATGTAGACATCTTCTCTGTTGATAAATTTTTCTTGGATCAAAACATTAATGGCTCGGGAATCACATCCTTTGACCATTATCCCTACGGGTCTTTCATCAGGTTCTTTTTCTGAGGCCTTTCTTCTTTTCTCAAAGACAAGAAAGCGGGCAAGATTATGAACACATGTGGGATTCCAAGTGAGTTTTTCCACATCTTCAGGCTTCTTTATGAATGAAGGCTTGGCAAAAGGTTCATCCTCTCTTTTTTCATAGCCAATGAAATACTTGATCTTCCCTTCCTTTAGTATCTTTTGCACTTCTTTTTTAAGATCTTGGAGATTAACCATTATTTCCCTCTTCTTAGTCTTGTTTGAGGACCCAGTGGTTTGAGTTCCTGTACGAAATCTTTGATGGTTTCTGTATATTTGGATCCTTCAGCCGCTGATATCCATGACATCTGAAGTCTTTGTGGTTCAAGCCCAATAAATTCTAAAATTTTCTTTACCAGTGCTATTCTCCGGCGGGCATAATAATTTCCTTTTATGTAATGGCAGTCGCCAGGGTGACAGCCTGATACCAGAACTCCATCAGCTCCTCTTTTAAAGGCAGATAAAATATAGAGCGGGGAAACACTTCCTGAGCACATTACAGTGATGGGGACCACATTCGGAGGGTACTTCATGCGGGAAACTCCCGCCAAGTCGCTTCCTGCGGAAGAACACCATTTGCAAAGAAACGCCACTATTTTAGGTTCGAATTGGTCCGACATTATCAGCCTCCCACTGATGCTCCTATCATTTCATGAATCTGCAATGCAGAAAAGTTTTTAACCTCTATAGCTCCCCTCAAACAGGTTGCTGAGCAAGTTCCGCATCCTTCACAGAGTACTTCATTGACCTCTGCCTTTCCATCTTTAAGGGCCAGAGCATCATAGGGACAAACTTCCACACACATCCCGCACCCTGTGCAAAGATTGGGATTCACTTTTGACACTGTAGGAGAATGGAACAATCTTTCCTGGGATAATATAGAAATAGCTTTGGCCGAAGCACCGCTTGCCTGAGCCACAGCTTCTGGAATGTCTTTGGGAGCTTGGGCAGCTCCAGCAAGGAACATTCCAGCACTCACACTCTCGACAGGCCTGAGTTTGGGGTGAGCTTCAGAGAGAAAGCCGTCTTTATCCAGAGCCAACTTGAGTTTTTTAGCCAGTTCTTCGGATCCTTCAGAAGGACGTATTGCCGTAGCCAGGACCACCATGTCAGCATTGATCTCTATATCTTTTCCTGCTAG
>DASRVI010000060.1:0-2735 GCA_035655135.1 Acidobacteriota bacterium
TCCGCGTAGAGAGTGTCAAAAGCTAAAGATGATTTTCCTGATCCGGATACGCCAGTGACGATGACCAGTTCATTTAGAGGAATATCCAGATCTATGTTTTTTAGATTGTGGACTTTAACTCCGCGCAGTTTAATCTTATCATTCATAAAAATCCTCGATATCTCATTAAAAAAAATAAACTTCAAGCATTTTTGTTGCTTAAACAGGTTAATATATTATTTCAAATATCATTTAATTTTTTATCTTATTATCGATGATTTTTACCTTTCAGGCAAGCCGATATGAAATACAGATGCGGCTTGTGCTCGCTAAGTCATTGCGGGCGACCGCAAGGGAGCGCGGCAATCTCATGATGATTACGAAGCACAATGAGTTTGCCACGTCGCTTCAGCCATATCTAACTTTCATTAAGTTAAAAGCAATGTCTACTGATGAATAAACAAAGTCAGTTGAAATTAGCCTTGGGTGATGAATCGGCGGTTCCAGCCGGTTAAGGCTGAGATAACAAGAACTGCTAACAGGGCCCAGGAGTAGGGATTTAGAAAAGAAATACTGATGGAAAGCCCGGGAATCTGGAAAGAGTCGACTTGTTCCATCAAACGAAAATTTAAAAACGGATTGATTCTAAGTCAAGGATTTGAAATAGATTCTCTTTCTTTTGTGCTGTCTTGCCTCATAGTATCTCCAGAAGTTCTGAACTTTGATATTTTCTTCGAGCTCTGCATTTGACTCAGCATAGTCAATCCCTTTTTCGATGCATTTTTTGGTCATATCCGTCATGAACAGGGCATTGACTCCCTTGCTCTGATACTCTGGAAGAACGCCGACCAACAGAATGTCAATCCTTTTGGGATTTTTCATGGCTTTTAATATGTTCATAAATCCAAAGGGCACCAGTTTTCCTTTGGCTTTTTGGAAAGCCCGGGATAGGGAAGGCATAGAGATTTGAAAGCCAATCACTTTATCATTCTTGTCAAGAACGACAGTGGTGTATTCCGGTTGGATGAAAGAGAAATATTTTTTAACAAAGTGATCTACCTGCTTTTTTGTCAAAGGCACGAAACCAAAAAGAGGGCTGTACGCTTTATTAACAACATCAAAGACCTGGTCTGCATAGGGAAGGAGATCCTTTTTTGATTTGACTTTTAAGGTTTTGAGTTTATGTCTCTTAAGAATAATATCACAGATCCGCACAGCTTTTTCCGGAATTTTATCAGGAGCTTTTACTTCATACTCCACATAATCTGTTTCTTTTCGATAGCCCAGATTATTCATGTGCTCAGGGTAATATGGATAATTGTATGCTGAAGCAAAGGTGGGAAGCTCATCAAATCCATGGATCAGCATTCCCTGCTGCTCAAAGGTGGAAAAACCCATGGGACCGTTCATTCCCTCCATGCCCTTAGACCGCGCCCAGTCTTCAATATCCTGAAAAAGAGCTTTGGAGACTTCATTATCGTCAATAAAATCAAGCCAGCAGAATCGGGCCCATTTCTTTTTCCAATACTTGATAAACCGTGTGTTAACAATGCCAGCGATTCGTCCTGCGATTTTACCATCTTTATAGGCCAGCACATATTTGGCTTCACAGTGGTCAAAAGCTGGATTTTTATCAGGCCTCAGTGTTTCTATCTCTCCCTTGATCAACGGGGGGATCCAGTATTCATTGTTTTTATATAAAGAAAAAGGGAAGCGGACAAATTTTTTTAACTCCTTAGGATTTTTTACTTCTCTTAGCTTGATGGACATGATTGCTCTCCTTCCAACAGCCTGATAAAGTCACTTATTATTCATGACCATTTTCTTGACATGCTTTTTGCACTTAGACATGTTTCTTAAGCAATTTCCATAAATGGCCACTTTTTCAGCTTCTTTATTTCCTCCCCCGTGTTTGGATCCGAACTGGAGCAGACCTCCTTCATTAGAGGCCACCAGCACTCTGATAAATTCATTGAGCTGGTATTGATCTTCGATGGGGATTCCTTTTTTTCTGGTGAGAAGTTTTTTCATCTGAGGTTTGTATTTTTCGTCTTTTAAAAGCTCTTCATAAGGAAGGTTTGGAGGAAGGCCTCCAGCCATGTCTTGGAGAATACGGATGGCTTCATGAAAATATTCACTGGATATGTATTTCCCCATGTTGGCAAAAACAGTATCAGGAAAAATAGCTCCGCTTTCTGTTTCCTGAGCGGAATGCACCGCTGCCTGAGCCATTCCTCTCACGATAATGGCGGTTTTATAGATTTCAAATATCTTTGCAGAGGTATTGCTTAAGAAATACTCTCCTTTGGTTCCGTTGTAATCAGAAATCAGCATGGCTGTTCCTGTCATGATATCGTAAACCGCAGGTTTGCAGGCGGTGTAAGAGAATCGATGAAGGGAAGCGAAAAGATTGGCAAAGGTAGCTGCGAATCTGTATTCTCTACACAGGAAAACCCTTTCCTTGGGGATAAAAACATGGTTGAAAATAATCATGCCCTCTTTATTTAAATATTTCAATCCATGACTGGGGCTGTATTCTCCATGAAGTGATGTGACGTCAGGTCCTAAAACATACCGTTCCACTCCTTCAGCATCAGCAGGAACAGCAAAAGCTACGGCAAAATCTTTATCCTTTTCTCCATACTGCAAACCAGGGAGCACAATGATCTCTTCCGTGTACAGGCTCATGGTGATGGGGATCTTAACTCCACTGACATAGATCCCTTCGTCGGTTTCTTCCTCTATAAAGACATTGC